>NZ_JBHVHQ010000059.1:0-19277 GCF_042800135.1 Streptomyces sp. NPDC057654
GGGCCTCAGCGGCCGGAGCGTCGGCAGCGGCCTCGGCCGGCTTCTCGGCCTCGGCGGCCGGAGCGGCCTCTTCCTCGGTCTTCTTGGTTTCGAGCAGGTCGCGCTCCCACTCGGCAAGCGGCTCGCCGACGGCCTTCTCGCCCTTGGCGTCACCGGAGGCGGCGCCGGAGCGGGCGATGAGGCCCTCGGCGACGGCGTCGGCGATCACGCGGGTGAGCAGGGTGACGGAGCGGATCGCGTCATCGTTGCCGGGGATCTTGTAGTCGACCTCGTCGGGGTCGCAGTTGGTGTCGAGGATCGCGACGACCGGGATCCGGAGCTTGCGCGCCTCGCCGACGGCGATGTGCTCCTTCTTGGTGTCCACGATCCAGACGGCGCTGGGCACCTTCTGCATCTCGCGGATGCCGCCCAGGGTCTTCTCCAGCTTGGCCTTCTCGCGGGAGAGGACCAGAAGCTCCTTCTTGGTGAGGCCGGAGGCGGCCACATCCTCGAAGTCGATGAGCTCAAGCTCCTTGAGGCGCTGGAGGCGCTTGTAGACGGTGGAGAAGTTGGTGAGCATGCCGCCCAGCCAGCGCTGGTTGACGTAGGGCATGCCGACGCGGGTCGCCTGCTCGGCGATCGCCTCCTGCGCCTGCTTCTTGGTGCCGACGAACATGATGGAGCCGCCGTGCGCGACGGTCTCCTTGACGAACTCGTAGGCGCGGTCGATGTACGACAGCGACTGGAGCAGGTCGATGATGTAGATGCCGTTGCGCTCGGTGAAGATGAAGCGCTTCATCTTCGGGTTCCAACGGCGGGTCTGGTGACCGAAGTGGACGCCGCTCTCCAGCAGCTCCCGCATCGTGACGACGGCCATGGCCGTACTCCTATGTGCTCGGTTCCCGCGCCGGCCGGGCGGCCGTCGCGCCTGACGCCCCGTCGTGCCCGCCGTGGACGGCGCCTTTGCGAGGAACCGTTCCGCGGACCGAGGGACACGGCCACCGTGCTGCCCGAGAGGGCCTGACGCGCCGGTGGCGGGGCGTGCGAAGTCGATCCGGTGACCCGGATCGCCACAAGAAGTGTACGGGACCGCCGCACCGACGGGTGACGCTGTTGTCCACAACCCACCAGTAGTCCACAGATCCGCACCAAGATCCCCCCGCGCGGACGGTCTGCGCCACGGTTCTCCCATGCGCCGACTGACGACGACCGCCTGCACGGCCCTGCTCTGGATCCTCACGACCCTCTGCATGACTCTCTGCGCGACGAACGCACACGCGCTGGACACACGCACGCCGCCCGCCATCGGGCCCGATAGCCGGAGAACGGCGCCGACCGCCGCCGACGGGCCCGCCCGGTCCTGGCCGGTGTCCGGAGCAGGGGGCGCGCCCCGCCCCTTGGTCGTACGGGCGTGGGAGCCGCCGCCGACGCCCTGGGCGGCGGGGCACCGCGGTGTGGACCTCGCCGCGCGGGCCGGTCAGGCGGTACGGGCGGCCGGAGGCGGCACCGTGTCCTTCGCGGGGACGGTCGCGGGCCGCGGCGTGCTGTCGGTCGAACTGTCCGGGACCGGGAGCCCGCCCCTGCGCACCACGTATGAGCCGGTGCGCGCCACGGCGCGGGCGGGCGACCGGGTGGCGGCGGGCGAGACCGTGGGCGTCCTGCGCGCCGGCCCGTCCCACTGCGCGGCGGCCTGCCTGCACTGGGGCCTGCTGCGCGGCCACCGCTACCTCGATCCGCTGTCGCTGCTCCCGCCGGAAATGCTGGGCGGCGGCCCCTCGCGGCTCCTGCCCGTCTTCGGCGTCCCCGTGGGCTCCCTGGCCCTGTCCCCGGCCGTCCTCCCCGCGACGACGGGCGGACCACTGGCAACGCCGGCAGCGCACGCGCCGCGACGGCTGCGACCGGCCGCGTGGAGCGGCGACACATCCCCAGGGCACGTGATCACGGCGGCCGCCTTGGTGGCAGCCGCGGTGTGGGCGTATCGCGCGTTGCGCGCCGCCCAGCGCACCCGCCGGGTGCCGGGCGGCGACCGCACGGGCGCGAAGAACATCGACGGCAGACGCGCGGCGGCAGGCGGCGCGGGCGGCAGGGGCGTACGTCCGGGTGGGCCGCGAGCCCGCGAGGCCGGCCGGCCTCGTCAGCCCCGTACGCCCCGCAGGGCCATGGCGACGGCCGCTTCCGTGATGCGGTCCGGCTCCTCGGCCGCGCCGAGCTCGATGCGGCGCACGGCGGCGTCGACCACGCCCTGAAGGAGCATCGCCGCCAGCCGTGGCTGCTCGTGCCCGAGGCCGCCGAGCGCCTCGACGACCATCGCGATCAGCCCGCCGTGCGCGGCGCGGATCTTCTCGCGCGCCCCGGCGTCCAGCTCGCCCGCCGAGATGGCGACGACAGCCCGGTGCCGGCGGTCGCCGACGAGCGCGAGCTGCTGCCGCACATACGCCTCGATCTTCGCCTCCGGCGTGTCGACCCGCTCCATGCCGGACTCGACCTCCGCGGCCCAGACGGGGAAGTCGACGGCGCACAGCTCCTCGACGACGGCCGCCCGGGAACGGAAGTACTCATAGACGGAGGACCGCGCGAGTCCGGTCCGCTCGGCGAGGGCGGGGAAGGTCAGCGCCTCCGTGCCGCCTTCGGACAGCAGGGTGCGGGCGGCGTCCAACAGGGCGCCGCGCTGCATCGTCCGGTGCTCGGCCACTGAAGCCGCTCGAATCCTTGGCACACTTCCACTCTACGGATGACCCGCGCGAAGGACGACGCTGGAGGGACGATTCAACGTCCGACATCGGCCAGTTTGGCCCGCAACTGGAGCACGGACTTGGTGTGGATCTGACTGACCCGGCTCTCCGTGACCCCCAGGACGTTGCCGATCTCGGCGAGGGTGAGCCCTTCGTAGTAGTAGAGGGTGACCACGGTCTTCTCCCGGTCCGGGAGGGTGTTGATGGCGCGCGCGAGCAGCCGCCGCAACTCCCGGTCCTCGGCGACCTCGACCGGGTTGTCCGCGGCGGTGTCCTCCAGCGTGTCCATCAGGCTCAGCCGGTCGCCGCTCTCGCCGCCGACGTGCAGCAGTTCCTCCAGGGCCACCACGTTGGCCAGCGACAACTGGCTGAAGACGCCGTGCAGTTCCTCCAGCCCGATGTCCATCTCCGACGCCACCTCCGCCTCGGACGGCGTGCGGTGCAGGGCCGCCTCCAAGGTGGCGTACGCGCGCTCGACCGCCCGCGCCTTCTGCCGGACCGATCTCGGGATCCAGTCCAGCGCCCGCAGTTCGTCGATCATCGCCCCCCGGATCCGGGTGATGGCATACGTCTCGAACTTGATGGCCCGCTCGGGCTCGAACTTCTCGATGGCGTCGATGAGCCCGAAGACCCCGGAGGAGACGAAGTCGGCCTGCTCGACATTGGGCGGCAGCCCCACGCTCACCCGTCCCGCCACGTACTTCACCAGCGGCGAGTAGTGCAGGATCAGCTGCTCGCGCAGTCGCCCGTCGCCCGTCGCCTTGTAGGAGCGCCACAGCTCGTCGAGCGTCGAGGGCGCGGGAGGGCGCACCGTGCCGCGGGCGGCGGGCGGCACCGCCGCGCGGTCAGAACCCGAGGTGTGCTGGGGCATTCTTCGCCTTGAGCCGTTCTGCCGTGACGTGGGTGGAGTGCTCCATGGGAGCCGGAATTCTTGTGAGCGTAGCGTGACTGGAGCGTCGCAGTGCGCGAAGAGGGCGCGTTCGGTGGTGCGCAGATACGTTCCGCTGCCCGCACTCCGGGATGACGGCCGCCGGGTCGAACGGCGACCGCGACGTGGACTCATCGCGCGCTTTTGCGGTCATCGTCCCCTACCTTTCCACCGAAGCGCCCCAGGTCAAGGACCGCCCCGCCGCGCGCCCGCGCGTCGCCCGGCGCTCTCCGCGCCCCCTGCCGCCCCGGCCAACTGCCAGCTTTCGCCGGTGCGTTCGACGAAGCCGAGAGCGCGCAGCTCGTAGAGCCTGCCCAGCACCTGGTCCCGGCTCAGGCCGGTCTCCCGCGCCAGGCGGTCCCAGGAGGCCCCGCCGCTCCCGGGGAGCGCGTCCAGCACCCGCGCCGCCGTGCCCTCCAGCAGATCCCTGGCCACCACCGGCCCCTGCCTCGCGGGCGCCAGGTCCCCCATGCTCCCCACCAGCTCGATCACTTCGTCCGCGTCGGTCACCAGCGCCGCCTCCCCCCGCAGGAGTTCATGCACCCCGGCGGACAGCCCCGACGTCACCGGCCCCGGCACCCCCATCGTCGACCGCCCCAGCCGCTGCGCCTGCCGCGCCGTGACCAGCGAACCGCTGCGGTACTCGGCCTCCACCACAACCGTGCCCCGCGTGAGGGCCGCGATGACCCGGTTGCGCAGCACGAAGCGGCTGCGCGTGGGGTGCCCGCCGGGCGGCAACTCGGCCACGACGAGCCCCTGTTCCGCCATCCGCTGGATCAACTCGGCGTGCCCGCGCGGATAGGGCACGTCCACCCCCGAGGCCAGTACCGCCACCGTCGCCCCGCTCGCGGCGAGCGCTCCCCGATGCGCCGCCCCGTCGACGCCGAACGCCGCTCCCGACACCACCACCCAGCCCCGCTCGGCGAGCCCCGTGCCGAGTATCGCTGCCATGCGCGAGCCGTAGTCCGTACAGGCCCGGGCGCCGACGACGGCGACGGAGCGCAGCGCCCAGAGCCGCAGGTCCGCGTCGCCGCGCACCCAGAGGCCGACCGGCACGGCATCCCCGAGGTCGTCGAGCTGACGCGGCCACTCCAGGTCGCCCGGACACAGAAACCGCCCGCCGAGCCGGGTGACCGCCGCGAGGTCCCCGGCCGGGTCGCACGCCACCGCCCGCCGCCGGCACCCCTCGATACGGTCGGGTCCCGCGCCGGGCGGGGGCTGCGCGCGCCCGGTCAGCGCCTCGACCAGCCGCACCGCCCCCAGCTTCCGCAGCCACCGCCCCACGGTCTCGTCCCCCGGTTCCGTGAGCCGGGTGAGCGCCGCCCGCGCGAGCCGCTCCTGCCCCGGCACGCTCATGGGAGGCACCCCGCCATGACCGTGCCGCGCGCGATGCCCGTACGCAGCTCCAGCGCCCGTCCCACGTCCTCCTCCAGCGGGCGGTCGTGCCCGGCGAGGTCCGCGACCGTCCAGGCGACCCGCAGCACCCGGTCCAGGCCCCGCGCGGTGAGGAGCCCGCGCTCCATGTCCCGTTCCGCGTCGCCCAACGCCCCCGACGCGACCTGCCAGCGCGTCCGCAGCTCATGGCCGGGCACCTCGCTGTTGGTACGCCAAGGCGTGTCGGCGTACCGCTGAGCGGCCCTCTCGCGCGCTTCTCGTACCCGCGCCGCGACGACCGCGGTCGTCTCCGCCTCCGCGCCGAGGCCGACCAGCTCGGACCGGGTGACCGGTTCGACCGTCACCGTCACGTCGATGCGGTCCAGCAGCGGCCCCGACAGCCGGGCCCGATAGCGCTTGACCATCTGCGGCGAACACTCGCACCCCGCCCCGGAGAGCCCGTGCCGCCCACACGGGCAGGGATTCGCCGCCAGAGCGAGCAGAAATCCGGCGGGCAGTCTCATCACTCCCCCGGAGCGCGCGACGACCACATGTCCCGACTCCAGGGGCTGCCGCAGGGCGTCGAGGACCCGGCCGCTGAACTCAGGAGCCTCGTCCAGAAAAAGTACGCCGTGGTGAGCCAGCGAGACCGCTCCGGGCCGGGGCAGTCCGCTGCCGCCGCCGACGAGCGACGACATGGAGGCCGAGTGGTGCGGCGCGCAGTACGGCGCATGTTTGATCAAGGGCTGGCCGGCGGGAAGCGCTCCGGCCACGGAGTGGACGGCGGTGACCTCCAGCGATTCCTGCGGCGTCAGCGGCGGCAGCAGCCCGGTCAGGCGCTCCGCCAGCATGGTCTTGCCCGCTCCCGGCGGGCCCTTGAAGAAGATGTGGTGCCGTCCGGCCGCCGCCACCTCCAGCGCCTCGCGTGCCTTGGTCTGCCCGGCGACGTCCACGAGATCGGGAATCCTCTCGGCGATGAGCGAGCCGGTGCCCATGCCGGCCCCGGGCACCGCCAGCCCGGCCAGCATCGGGTCCGGCCGCCCGTCGGCCGGAGATTCCTCCTCGTCGGGCACCGGCTCATCGCTGAGCACCGCGATGAGCTGGCGCAGTGTCCGTACGCCGAGCACGGAGACGTCCGGCACCAGCGACGCCTCGGCGACGGTCCGCTCGGGGACGACGACCTGCCGGTACCCGGCGTCGGCCGCCGCCAGTACCGCGGGCAGGATGCCGCGCACCGGCCGGACCCGCCCGTCGAGCCCGAGTTCGCCGATCATCATCAGGTCCGCGATCTGCCGCGGGTCGATCCGCTCAGCGGCCCCGAGCACCGCACAAGCGACCGCCAGGTCGAAGCCGCTGCCGCCCTTGGGCACGGACGCCGGGCTGAGACCGACCGTCAGCTTCTTCTGCGGCCACTCGCCTCCCGAATTCACCACGGCCGCCCT
This sequence comes from Streptomyces sp. NPDC057654, assembly GCF_042800135.1. Classification (NCBI taxonomy): domain Bacteria; kingdom Bacillati; phylum Actinomycetota; class Actinomycetes; order Kitasatosporales; family Streptomycetaceae; genus Streptomyces; species Streptomyces sp. NPDC057654. Next base: position 6,456 of record NZ_JBHVHQ010000059.1, read on the forward strand.
GACCCTGTCCCGGCTCTCCACGAGGCTCTTGTCGGGGAGCCCGACCAGCGCGAAGGCCGCGAGGCCGGGTTCCAGGTCGGCCTGGACCTCCACGACGACGCCTTCGACGCCGACGAGCGCCACGGAGCACGTACGGGCGAAACCCATCAGGCCACCCCCTTCGCGTGCTCGACGACCGGAGCGCCCCGGCGGGGCAGCAGCACGCCGATCAGGTCGATGCGCACGCCGCCCGGCGGAGGTCCGCCGTTCCGGTCGAGCCAGCACTCCGCGAGCCGCCGCAGCCGCGCGGCCTTGACCGGCGGGACGCCGGCCATGGGGTGTTCGTACGGACCCGCCCGCCGGGTCTTGACCTCGCAGACCACGAGCGCGTCGCCGTCGAGCGCGACGATGTCGATCTCCCCGTCGCGGCATCGCCAATTGCGCTCCAGGACGTCCATCCCGGTCTCGGCCAGCCGCCGCGCCGCGAGGTCCTCCCCGTACCGCCCGAGCGCGCGGCGCCGCACTTGCGCCGGATCACGCCGGGCGCTTCCCTCGGACCCCACTCCGGCGCACACGCCCCCGGATGACGCCCCGCCGCGCGCCGCGGCGTCTCGCGCCGCGCCTCGTGCCCGCCGTGAACGTCGCGGCCCGTGTGGCTGTGCGAGCTGTGGCTGTGCAGGCTGTGGCTCGCGCGCTTGGCGCGCCTGTCGTGGGGTCGCGGTCGGTCGCTCCCCGGGGTGCAGCAGCATCGGCACCACCTCCGACACCGACTGTGGCGCCCCCGGCCGGATCTATTGGATCTTGGTGGATAACTCCGGCGGTTACCGATGGGTTGTGGACAACTCAGCCACTCGGAAGGTCGAGGTCGCTCTTGTTGAGCTCCTCGATATTCACGTCCTTGAACGTCAGCACCCGCACTTGCTTGACGAAGCGAGCCGGTCGGTACATGTCCCAGACCCAGGCGTCGGCCATCGAGACCTCGAAGAACACCTCGCCCTGAACCGAGTGCACCTGCATCTCGTAGTCGTTGGTGAGGTAGAAACGCCGCTCGGTCTCGATCACGTATTTGAACAAGCCGACGACATCGCGGTACTCCCGGTAGAGCTTCAGCTCCATCTCGGTCTCGTACTTTTCGAGGTCCTCGGCGCTCATGGCGTGTTCCCCTTCAGCCGTGCGTTCCCCCATTGTGCGTCAGGCGTGCTCAGTCTCCAGGAGCACCGGCGTACTCGGGGGCCCCTCGTCGAGCAGTTTCCGCACCAACTCGGCGAGTCTGGTCGGATACACGGTCTCACGCGTCGTGAGAAGTTCCTCGCAGGTCCACCACCGCAACCCGGTCACGCTGCGGCGTTCCAGATCCGTCGCCCCGCCCGTCCAGGACGCCTCCTGTCCGGTCCGGGCCAGGTAGTACCACTCCTCCTGCTCCCAGCGCCGCCCGTCGAAGGGGAACGAGCAGTGCCGCTGCCAGAGCACCGGGCCCAGCTCGATGTCTGTGATCCCGGTCTCCTCCGCCAGCTCCCGGCGCGCCGCCCGCTCCCGCTCCTCGTCGCCCTCCAGCCCGCCGCCCGGCGTGAACCACCAGGTCATCGACGGGTCGTCCGGCTCGAAGCCATGCATCAAGAGCACCCGGTCCCGGCCGTCGAGCAGCACCACCCGCGCCGCCTTCCGCCATCCTTCAGCGGGCCCTTCCATGACGCGTTCCTCAGACACGAGCCTCGCCTCCTTCCACGGCGGCCGCGCCACCCCGGCCCCGCCGGCCCACCCGGCGCGCGATCGGTCCGTACGCCGCACCGCCGAGGATCAGTACCGCGCCCGCGGCCACCGAGATCACCACCAGTCGCAACGGTCCCGGCTGCGAGGTTCCGCCGGGCATCTCCTCGAAGGCCGTCGGCCGCGTCATCATGCCGAGGCTCTTCACCGGCCAGGCCGTGGCGTCCACCCGCGCCTTCACCGCTCCGCGCGGTACGGACCCGTGGTCGCTGTCGGTCAGGTGGACGCGCGAGTCGAGCGAGCTCATGCGGTGGTCTCCCAGCAGGAAGAGCTGCCCCTTGGGGACCGTGGAGGAGAAGGCGGTCGGCGAGGCCGGTCCCTTGTCGGCCAGATACGGCTCTTCGACGGGTTTGCCGTTGACGGTCATCCGGCCCGCGCGGTCGCAGCAGGCGATCTTGTCGCCGCCGACCGCCACGACCCGCTTGACCATCGGGACCTTGCCCCACACCTTGTCCTCGAAGACGACGACGTCGCCGCGGCGCACCGCGTCACCGTCTATTCGCTCCGCGAGCACCCGGTCGCCCCGCCCGATGGTGGGCGCCATCGAGTCGGTGGGCACGGTGTAGGGCTGGTAGAGCACGGCGCCCCAGACGAAGCCGCCCAGGAAGAGCACACAGCCGACGGCCACGACCAGCCCGGACAGTGTCCTGCCCGCGCGGCCGTGGCCGTCGCCCGTACGTACAGCTCCGCTCATCCCTGTGCTCCCGCCCCGCGTAGAAGTCGGATTCCCTGTGCCCCGCGGCACGGAATCGCACACTACCCGGCGGTACGGACCAGGGTCAGCCCGCTTGCGCGGCCTTGTTGATCAGCCGGCGCCGACGCCACAGCACCAGCGGCACCGCGCCCGCGAGCCCCACGACCGGCGGCGCGACGGCACCCGCGGCGCTCAGCCCCGGCTGGTCGAACGTGTCGGGGACGGGCAGCGTGGTCCAGCGGTTGATCGGCCAGGCCACGACGATGGCCCGCCCGACGACCTTGCTGACCGGGACCGTGCCGCCGCCGGGCAGGTCCTGGTGGTAGCGCGAGTCCAGCGAGTTCTGGCGGTGGTCGCCCATCACCCAGATCTTCCCCTTGGGGATCTTGATCGGGCCGAACGGCTTGTCGCCGCAGGGGGTGTTGCCGGGGAAGATGTACGGCTCGTCGAGCGCCTTGCCGTTGACCTTGACGGGTCCGGTGTTCTTGCACTCGATGGTGTCCCCGCCCACCGCGATGACCCGCTTGATCAGGTCCTTCTCCTGGGACGAGGGCATCAGCCCGATGAAGCTGAGGGCGTCCTGGATCGCGTTGGTCTGCGGGGTGGGCTCGTCGTCGAGCCAGTGTCCGGGGTCGTGGAAGACGACCACCTCGCCCCGGTCGGGCTCCGAGCCGAACCACGGCGTCAGCTTGTCCACCAGCACCCGGTCGCCCTCCAGCAGCGTGTTCTGCATAGAGGCCGACGGGATCGAGAACGCCTGCACCAGGAAGGTCTTGATCAGCAGGGCGAGCACCAGCGCGATGCCGATCAGGATCGGCAGTTCCTTCCAGAAGGAACGCTGCTTCTTCTGCTTCACGCCACGGCTTCCCCGTTGCGAAGAGTCCTCCGGTGGCTCCGGGGGCCCGGCCGCTTCCGGCACACCGGTCTCTGGAGCCCCCTCAGTCCCATCGGGCCGCTTTTCGGGCTCTTCGTGACCGGATCGTGCGCCGACCGCCAAATCCCCCACATCCACTCCTCACTCCGCGCTGCCGCCAGACCCACGATCGACGCAGGCCCACAACTCCCATAACGAGCGGGAGTTCCGCAGGGGTCGGGAGCTGGATCATTCCTTGCCGATCCGTGGGGGACACACTATTCGGCGAACCCCTCGCCCGCGTCGCCTCGCCCCGCGCGTCTTTCACCGATGCGAACGTGTCCGATTCCGTGAGCCCCCGCCAGTGACCGAACGGCCACGCGATGACCACGGCCCGCCCAACGACCTTGTCCTGGGAGATAGTGCCCTGGTGAGCGTCCTGCAAGTGGTAGCGGGAGTCCCCGGAGTCGGAGCGGTGGTCGCCCATCATGAAGTACCGGCCGGCAGGCACCGTGACGGAGAATTCGATCTTCGAGGGCGGATTGCCCGGATGCAGATACGGCTCGTCGAGCGGGGTTCCGTTGACGGTGATTTTGCCGTTCTTGTCGCAGCACTTGACCGTATCGCCGCCGACGCCGATGACGCGCTTGATCAGATCCTGCTCGTCCGCGGACGGCAACAGCCCTATCGCCGCCAGCCCCTCCTTGACCTGCTTGACGACCACCGGATCGGGTTTCGGCTTCGGCTCGTCGCGGAGCCAGTCCCCGGGGTCCTTGAAGACCACCACGTCGCCGCGGTGCGGCTTGGAGCCGAACCAGGGCGTCAGCTTGTCCACCAGCACCCGGTCGCCGATCCGGATCGTCTGCTCCATCGAACCGGTCGGGATCACGAACGCCTGGACGAGAAAAGTCTTCAGCACCACGGCGATCAGCAGCGCCACGCCGATCAGGATCGGCACTTCCTTGACCGCGGACCGGCGCCGCCGCCGCTTGACGCGCCGCGCCGTCTTCCGCCGCTCCGCCCGGCCGCCCTGCGTCGCCGGGCGGGGTATCTCGCCGTCGTGCTGCTCGTGCTCCCGCTGCCGGCCCCGGCTACCCATGCGCGCCGCCAGGCTCCGGTACGTCCGCGAAGCCGCCCGGCCGCTTCAGCGACGTGATCCGGCCGAAGGGCCAGCCGATCCAGTCCGCCCGTCCGATCACCCGGTCGACGGGCACCGTGCCGCCGCCGGGCTCCCCGAGGTGGTCGCGCGAGTCACGGGAGTCGTCGCGGTGGTCGCCCATGACCCACAGTTTCCCATCGGGCACCACAACATCGAAGGGCACTCGCGACGGCACATTGCCCGGGTACAGGTAGTCCTCGGTGACCGGTCGGCCGTTCACCATCAGCCTCCCCCGCTTGTCGCAGCAGGTGACATGGTCCCCGCCGATACCCACCACGCGCTTGATGTAATCCGTACCGGCCGGCTCCATCAGCCCGACCGCCGAACCCGCCCGGCGCACCAGAGAGGCCACCGCGTTCTCGGACGGCGCGTTCTGAAGGAAGGAGTCGGTCCCGTCGAAGACCACAACGTCACCGCGGCGCGGTTCGTCCCCGAAGCGGTACGCGAGTTTGTTGACGAGCACCCGGTCGCCCACGTGGAGGGTGTTCTCCATGGAGCCGCTGGGGATCAGAAAGGGCTGCACCACGAAGCCGCTGACGACCAGCAGCAGGACGATGCAGGTGACCAGCAGCAGGGCCGTCCTGCGCAGCGGTCCGCCGCCGGTGAGCCACTGCCAGGCCGCCCGCGGGGAGGGGCGGGAAAGACGCGCGGAGCGCGACCCCTGCTCCTGACCCTCGTCGGGTCCGGGAGAGCGGTCGCGCTCCGTAGGCTGTGCGTCGGTGTCCATCGAGCCGAGAGCCTATCCGGCCTGGCCCGGGAGCCGGACGGCAGACTACTTGTCGCGCTTCTCCTTGATCTTCGCGGCCTTGCCGCGGAGCTCACGGAGGTAGTACAGCTTGGCGCGGCGGACGTCACCCTTGGTGACGAGCTCGATCTTCTCGACGATCGGGGTGTGCACGGGGAAGGTGCGCTCCACGCCGACGGAGAAGGAGACCTTGCGGACCGTGAAGGTCTCGCGGACGCCGGCGCCCTGGCGGCGGATGACTACGCCCTTGAACTGCTGGACACGGGAGCGGCTGCCCTCGATGACGCGCACGTGGACGTTGACGGTGTCGCCGGGGCGGAAGGCCGGGATGTCGCTGCGCAGCGATGCGGCGTCGACGTTGTCGAGAAGGTTCATGACCGTCTGCTTTCCTCGCTGATGCCACAGGTCATCAGCGGAAATTCGTGATGAGAGTTTGAAGGGTGCCGCTTCGGTGAAGCGGCGCTGTGCCGGGCGGACGTCGTTCCCCCTGTGGCAGGGGCGCACGCCGGACGTACAGCAGCGGCCTATTGTTCCATGGCCGGGCCCGGCCGCCCAAATCGGCCGTCGGGGAGCTCCGCCCATCCCAGTGCCGCGAGGATTTCGCGGTCCTTCTTGTCGAACGCGGCCGGGTCGGCGCGCTCGATCAGGTCGGGCCGGTTCGCGGTCGTACGGCGGAACGCCTCGTCGCGCCGCCAGCGGGCGATCCTGCCGTGGTGGCCGCTGATCAGGACCTCGGGGATGCCGTGCCCGCGCCACTCGGGGGGCTTGGTGTAGACGGGCCCCTCCAGGAGGTCGGCCATCGCACCGGGGGCGAAGGAGTCGTCGCGGTGCGATTCGGCGTTGCCGAGGACGCCGGGCAGCAGCCTGGCGATGGCCTCGACCATGACGAGGACCGGGGCCTCGCCGCCGGCGAGCACGTAGTCGCCGATGGAGACCTCGCGCACGTCGAATCGCTCGCCATACTCCGCCATGACGCGGCGGTCGATGCCCTCGTAGCGGGCCGGGGTGAAGACCAGCCAGGGCCGCTCGGAGAGCTCCACCGCGAGCTGCTGGGTGAAGGGCACGCCGCTGGGGGTCGGCACGACCAGGGTGGGCCGCGTGTCGCCGTCGCCCGAGTCGATGACCGCGTCGAGGGCCTCGCCCCAGGGCTCGGGCTTCATGACCATGCCGGGGCCGCCGCCGTACGGGCTGTCGTCGACCGTGTTGTGCCGGTCGTGCGTCCACGCGCGCAGGTCGTGCACGCGTACGTCCAGTTGTCCGCGGGCGCGCGCCTTGCCGACCAGCGAGACGTTCAGCGGCTCCAGGTATTCCGGGAAGATCGTGACGACGTCGAGGCGCATCAGGCGCCGCCCTGCCCGGTGTCCCGGCCGTCCCGAGCGGCGTCCGAGTCGCCCTGCCCGGTGTCCCGGCCGTCCCGCGCGGCGTCCGAGTCGCCCTGCTCGGCGTCCCGCGCGCTCGCGACCTCGGCCAGGCTGTCGTCGATCAGGCCGGGGGGCGGGTCGACGACGGCGCGCTGCGCCTCCAGGTCGATCTCCGGGACGATCTCCGCGACGAAGGGGATCATCACTTCGCTGCCGTCGGGCCGCTCGACGATGAAGAGGTCCTGGGAGGGCAGGTGGGAGATCTCGGCGATGCGGCCGATCTCGACGCCGTCGACGGTGACGACGTCGAGGTCCATCAGCTGGTGGTCGTAGTACTCCTCGGGGTCCTCGGGGACCGCCTCGGGGTCGACCTCCGCGATGAGGAGCGTGTTGCGCAGGGCCTCGGCGCCCGTACGGTCGGTGACGCCCGCGAAGCGCAGCAGCAGCCGGCCGCTGTGCACCCGCCCGGTCTCGATGGTCAGCGGACCGGCGGCGGCCGGGTCCGTGGCCAGTACGGCGCCGGGGCCGAGCCGCAGCTCGGGCTCGTCCGTGCGCACCTCCACCGTGACCTCGCCCTTGATGCCGTGGGCGCGTCCGATCCTGCCGACTACCAGCTGCACTGTGCCTGTCTCCTCCATGCGGCCGGGCCGCGGCCGCTTCCGCGGGCGTGGCCGCGCGCCGTCGCGGCTGCTCGTTTCCTGGTCACTGCCGACAAAGGCCGGGGGTGGCCGAAGCCTCCCCCGGCCCATGCCGGTGCTGTATCGCTGCTCAGTGGACCTGGTCCACGTCGACGAGGTCGACGCGGATGCCGCGGCCACCGAGCGCCCCTACGACGGTGCGCAGGGCACGCGCGGTACGGCCGTTACGGCCGATCACCTTGCCGAGGTCGTCGGGGTGCACCCGGACCTCCAGAACGCGCCCGCGACGCAGGACGCGCGAGGCGACCTGTACGTCGTCGGGGTTGTCGACGATGCCCTTCACCAAATGCTCGAGGGCTTCCTCGAGCATCCTCAGGCCTCGGTCGACTCGGTGGACGCGGTGGCCTCGGCCGCCTCGTCCTTCTTCTCCGACTTCTTCGCCTTCGGGGTGATGGCCTCACCCTTCGGCTCGTCGCCGGAGCTCTTGGCGGCGGCCTCGAAGAGGGCGCGCTTGTCGGCCTTCGGCTCGGCGACCAGCATCGGGGCCGGGGCGGGCAGACCCTTGAACTTCTGCCAGTCGCCGGTCACCTTGAGGATGGCCATGACGGGCTCGGTCGGCTGCGCGCCGACACCCAGCCAGTACTGCGCGCGCTCCGAGTCGACCTCGATGCGCGACGGGTTCTGCACCGGGTGGTACAGGCCGATCTCCTCGATGGCCCGGCCGTCACGGCGGGTGCGGGAGTCGGCGACGACGATGCGGTAGTGAGGCGAACGGATCTTGCCCAGACGCTTCAGCTTGATCTTGACTGCCACGGAAGTGGTGTCTCCTGGTCTTGACGTGGTTGGGCACAACGGGATGCCGCGTGGGGTTGCGGTACCCGATCTGCCCGATGGACGCGTCAGCCGGAGGAGAGAGGGGTCCTATGCGGCTGTCGAGTACAGCTGACCATTCTGCCACACGGAGGCTGATCAGCCGACCGCCAGCGCCTCGGGGATGCGGAACGGCTGCCCGCACCCGCCGCACATGATCGGTGCCTGCGCCAGCACCGATGGCACCACACGGACATTCCGGCCGCAGTCGCACACGGCCTTCACCCGCACCCCGCCGCCGGACGAGCCGTGCCGGGCGGCGGGCCCCCGGAACGTACGGGAGGTGTCGGCCGTGGTGGCGACCGTATGGGCCTTCAGGGCGCGCTGGAGTCTCTCGATCGTCGGGCGGTAGCGCTTTCGGGCCTCCGGGTTGAGCACGACCAGCGAGAAGCCGCTGCTGGGATGCGGCTCCTCGGAGTGGTCCAGGCCCAACTCCTCGGCGATCGCCAGGAATCGGCGGTTGTGGTAGCGGCCGGCGCGTGAGGTGTCGCGGACGCCGCGGGCGGCGGCGATGCCGTGGACTGCCTCATGCAGCAGCCGTTCGAAGGAGAGCTCCGCGCCGCAGGCGGACGAGGATTCTCCGATCAGGGATTCGGGCGCGGCCAGGTCCGGCAGCTCGGGATGGTGCCGTTGAATGTCGGCCCAGGCGAGCGCCAGTTCGGCGGCGAGAACAGGCGGTGTCGTGCTCACGTCGTGACAACGAGCCGGGATGGCCCGGTGTTCCGATACCGGGCCATCCCAAATAATTTGCACGTACCAGTCAGTTCACGCTGATGCGTCCCGACGAGGGCGGGTGCGCCGATGTGCGGAGAAGCCGCGCACCTGTTCCCAAGCCGGGACGTAACCCCGGGTAGGGCCGGGGTATCAGTAGGCGCGCGCGACGATGGCGACGGTACCCGGGGCATCGTCCGCGTCCGGCACCGACCCGTCCTCGGCCACCAGGCACCGTACGGACGCGGCCTGCTCGGCGAGGGCCGCCTCGCCCGCCGGGCCCAGGTCCGCCCACGGGATGCGCGCCCAGCCGCCGCCGGCCGCCACCTCGGCGGCCTCCTCGACCGTCGCCACCTCGCTGGTACGGGTCTCCCGGCGCTCCCGCGACTGGCGCAGCAGCGTCTCCTGGTCCTCTTCGAGGACCTTGGGCAGCAGGTCGGCGAGGCCGTCCAGGCGTACGGGCTCCTTGCCGCCCGGAATGCGGCGGGCGAGCATCGCGGTGCCGTTCTCCAGGTCGCGGGGGCCGACCTCGATGCGTACGGGCACGCCCTTGAGCTCCCAGTCGACCGCGCGGCGGCCGAAGGGGGTGTCGACGCGGTCGTCGACCTGGACGCGGATGCCCGCGGCCTTCAGCCGGTCGCCGATCTCGCGGACCTTGGCGACGGCCTCGTCGCCCTTGATCGCGAGAACGACGGCCTGGACGGGGGCGAGGCGCGGCGGGACGCGCATCCCATTGTCGTCGCCGTGCATCATCACCAGGGCGCCGACCATGCGGGTCGTGAAGCCCCAGGAGGTCTGCCAGACGTGCTCCTGCTGCCCGTCCTTGGAGAGGTACTGGGTGTGGAACGCCTTGGCGAAGTTCTGGCCGAGCTCGTGGCTCGTGCCCATCTGGAGCGCCTTGCCGTCGCCCATCATCCCTTCGAGAGTCAGGGTGTTGATGGCGCCCGCGAAGCGCTCCTTGGGCGTCTTGCGCCCGAGGACGACGTCCATGGCGAGGACGTTCTCCATGAAATCCGCGTAGACGTGGCGGTGGATGCGGGCCGCGAAGTCGCGGGCGTCCTCGTAGGTGGCGTGGGCCGTGTGGCCCTCCTGCCAGAGGAATTCACTCGTCCGCAGGAAGAGGCGCGGGCGGAGCTCCCAGCGGACGACATTGGCCCACTGGTTGATCAGCAGGGGGAGGTCGCGGTAGCTCTGCACCCACTTAGAGAAGTACTCGTTGATGATCGTCTCTGAGGTGGGCCGGACGACGACCGGCTCCTCCAGCTCCTTGCCGCCACCGTGCGTGACGACGGCGAGCTCCGGCGCGAAGCCCTCGACGTGCTCGGCTTCCCTCGTCAGGTAGGACTGCGGGATGAGCAGCGGGAAGTACGCGTTCTGGGCGCCGACGTCCTTGATCCGGGCGTCCATGCTCTGCTGCATCCGCTCCCAGATCCCGTACCCATACGGTCGGATGACCATGGTGCCGCGCACCGGGCCGTTGTCCGCCAGCTCGGCCTTGTTGATCAGGTCCTGGTACCAGCGGGGGAAGTCATCCGCCTGAGGGGTGAGAACGGGAGCCTTTGCCATGGCGGGAATGGTACGGGGCGCTCGCCACGGAGCGTGAATCGCTCCCAGAGGGGCATCCCCCACTGGACGAGTCGGCGGATGCGGAGTTCTCTGGCATACGGGGGTGTTCCACAACTGCGCGCACGACGGCGTACACGGGGGCGGCGAATCTTGAATACATCACGTCTCTCGGCGGATTGGGGCGCTTTCGATGACATCCACGCTCGTGCGGCGGCATCACCAGGACTTTCCCGCACCCCAGGAACGGGCCCGTGACTGGGCCGAGATCCAGGAAAGGATGCTGGTACCGCTCTACGAGGCGGTCTACGAACGGCTGGAAGTGGGCTCGGGGACCCGGTTGCTGAGCCTGGGCTGCGGCTCCGGGCTGGCGCTGCTGATGGCGGCTGCGCGGGGCGCCACGGTGAGCGGGGTCGACCCCGACGACCGGCGGCTGGAGCTGGCCCGGCAGCGGCTGCTCCCGGAGCGCACTCCGGCGGACGGTACGCGCCTGGGGCACGGCGGTCCCGGATGCGTCACCGACCCGAGCGGGGCCGCCTTCAATGTGGTGACCGCCTTCGACCCTTTGTACTGCGCGGGCGGCAGCGCGCGGGCCATGTCGACTGCGCTCGTGGAGGCGGCGGCCTGCGCGGAGCGGGGTTCTCCGGTCGTACTGGCCGGGTGGGGGCCCCAGGAGCGGTGCGCGACGTCCGGGGCGCTGCGGGTCGCGGCCCGGCTGGCGGACCCGATGTGCGCGCCCGCCCGGTGGCGGCCGAGCGGCCGGGACGACCTGGAGAACCTGGCCCGGCAGGCGGGGCTGCGCCCGGACGGTTCGGGGCGGGTGGCGTGCCCGTTCGGTTACGCGGACATGGACTGCGCGGTGCGCGGTCTGCTCTCGACGGGCGCGTTCGACGCGGCGGCGCGGGCGACCGACCAGGCGCAGGTGGTCAAGGAGCTGACCGAGGCGCTCCACCCGTATCTGCGGGAGGACGGCACGGTCTGGATGCCGAATGTGTTCCGTTATCTGATCGCCCTGGTCTGACCGGCTCGGCGCACGACCGGGACATACGGGCGGGGCGTTGGGCCGGCGGGGTCCTCGTCAGCTCTCGGGCTTGCTGAGACGGGTGATCCCGGCGACGCGGTACGCCTCGTCCTCCTCCAGGGTCTCGTTGGCGAGCAGCGCCTCGGCGAGGGCGTCGAGCTGCGCGCGGTGCTCGGTCAGCAGCCGGCACGCCTCCTCGTAGCAGTCGTCAACGATGCGCCGCATCTCGTTGTCGACGGCGTCCAGGGTGGCGGGGGCGGCGGAGAGCCCGTATGCCTGCTGGGCGTCGCTCGGGATGGCGGTGAGGCGGCCGACGCGCTCGCTCATGCCCCAGCGGCCGACCATGCCTCGGACGATCCCGGTGACCTGTTCCAGGTCGTTCTCGGCGCCGGTGGTGATCACGCCGAAGACGGTCTGCTCCGCGGCCATGCCGCCGAGCGCGCCGATGATCCGGCCGCGCAGGTACTCCTCGGTGTAGGCGTAGCGGTCGGCGTCGGGGGTGGAGAGGGTGACGCCGAGCGCCCTGCCTCGGGGCACGATGGTGATCTTGCGGACGGGGTCGGCGCCGGGCTGGAGCATGCCGAGCAGGGCGTGGCCGCTCTCGTGGAAGGCGGTGCGGCGGCGTTCCTCCTCGGGCATCACCAGGGGCCGTTCGGCGCCGAGTTGGACCTTCTCCAGGGCGTCGGAGAACTCGGTGGGGCCGACGACCTGCTGCTTGCGCTTGACGGCGAGGAGCGCCGCCTCGTTGGCGAGGTTGGCGAGGTCCGCTCCGGTCATGCCCGGGGTCGTACGGGCGACCTGGACGAGGTCGACGTCGTCCGCGAGCGGAATGCGGCGGGTGTGGATGCGCAGGATCGCCTCGCGGCCGTCGCGGTCGGGCGGGCTGACGGTGACCGTGCGGTCGAAGCGGCCGGGGCGGGTGAGGGCCTTGTCGAGGATGTCCGCGCGGTTGGTGGCGGCGATGACGACGACGCCCTCGGAGCCGGAGAAGCCGTCCATTTCGGTGAGGATCTGGTTGAGCGTCTGCTCGCGCTCGTCGTGGCCGCCCATGCCGCCGCCACCGCGGGCCCGGCCGATGGTGTCGATCTCGTCGATGAAGATGATCGAGGGGGCGACCTTGCGGGCCTCGGCGAACAGTTCGCGGACCCGGCCGGCGCCGACGCCGACGATCATCTCGATGAATTCGGAGGCGGAGGCGGAGAAGAAGGGGACGCCGGCCTCGCCCGCGACGGCGCGGGCCAGGAGCGTCTTGCCGGTTCCGGGCGGCCCGGCGAGCAGGACACCGCCGGGCATCCGGGCGCCCAGCTTGCGGTACGCGTCGGGGTTCTTGAGGAAGTCGACGATCTCGGTGAGCTCGGCCTCGACCTCGTCGATGCCGGCGACGTCCTGGAAGGTGGTGCGCTTGCCCTCCTCGGGCGCCACGGGCTTGGGCGGGGCCTTGCGGCCGAAGCCGCCCATCCC
>NZ_JBHVHQ010000060.1:0-19188 GCF_042800135.1 Streptomyces sp. NPDC057654
GGACCCGGCGGAGTCCAGCGCGATCGACGACTGCCCTAGAGGAGCCGGGCGTGGGGCCTGTTGGGGCAGGCGCCCTGTCGTGGTGCAGCTAGGTGGAACTGATGGAGCAGGTGCTGCGGGTGGTGCAGGTGAAGCTGATGACGCAGGTGAAGCGGGTACTGCTGATGGAGCTGAACGAGCGGCTACCGGGTTGGGGGACCCGGCGAACAGCCCGGTGACGCCAGGGTGTAGCGGTTGTTCAGGCTTCGCTGCGCTGCTGCGGAATGCCCGCCAACAGCGCGCGGACCTCCGCTTCGCGGTAACGCCGGTGTCCTCCGAGCGTGCGGATGGACGTGAGCTTGCCTGCCTTGGCCCAGCGCGTGACCGTCTTCGGGTCCACGCGGAACATCGTGGCAACCTCAGCCGGGGTCAGCAGCGGCTCGGCATCAGGGGTGCGAGCGGTCATGAGCGGCCTCCTCGGGAGAACCGAACCATCACGGTTCTTTCCTCTAAATTCTGCACCTTGACCCGCGTTGCCCGAAATGGCGGACGCGGGCCGAGTCGGTTATAGGACGAACGGCTTGTCCTCGGCACTACAACTACACCATCCGTCCAGCCGCGTCGGCCAAACCGATGGAATTGCCCTCTCAGGTGTTCAACCTCGACGGAACCCGATGGACCATGCCATAGCGGACAGTCACGCCACCGTGACGATCAGTCACAGTGGGATCAGGGGTCACCAGACCCGCCAAGGAGTGCAATGCCGAGCAATCCGCCCGTAGTTGAACGGAAGGAGCCATTCCCAGACTCCTTGTCCTATTTTGACACGACAGTGGGGGATGCGCGCAAGGCCCGATGTCAGTGCTTTAGGTCACGGTTGCGGCAATGGCCCGGATCGGGACCTAGGTCCTTACCTCGGCGGCAACTCATCCGCCACAACAGCATCCCACCAGCGCGCCTGCCACTGCTGACTCTTTCATCCCTTGGGACACGGACGCCTCTTGAGGCTTTGACAGCCTCACGAGCACCTCGGTTCCCGTACGGTCGCTAATTCGCGTTCGGACCCCGAAGAACTCCGGAGAACTCCGGAGAACTCCGACGCCCCTCGACTGACGCAGACGGACTCAGCTCGCGTACTGCCGGTCCCGGATCGCGCTCCACCGGTCCGTCAGCCGCTCGTACGCCGCCCCGGCACCCGCGCCGTCCCCGTCACGGAGCGCGGCGAGCCCCTCCGTCACGTCCTCGACCGACCGGTCGTCGGCGAGGTCCGCCTCCGGCACCACATGCACCAGCCCGCCGTAGTCCAGCTCGACCAGGGAGCGCGGGTGGAACTCCTCCAGCCAGCGCCCCACCTCCACCAGGCCGTCGATCAACGGGCCCTCTTCGAGGGAGTCCTTGAGGGTCCGCAGCCCCCGCGCCACCCGGCGCCGGGCCTCGACCATCGGCGTGCGGTAGCGCAGCACCAGCCCGTCGTCCCCCTTGTCGTACTCGCGCTCCTCGGCCGCGAAGAGGACGAACCAGCGCACCGGGACGTGCCAGGTCGCCGTCTTGATCCACGGCCGGGCGTCCGGGTTCCGCTCCCGCCACCGCTCGTAGTCCGCCTCCGCCTGCCGGCGCACCACCGGGGGCAGGGCCGCGTCCAGGACGAGCCCCGGAAGCTGCTCCGTGAGCCCTTCCAGCGCCTGCCAGCCGCGCAGCCGCGTCCGCCAGGGACAGACGCAGGTCACGCCGTCCACGACCGCGACGAACGCGTCGCCGCTCTCGTGGACCGGAACCGCGACGGGCGGCGTCGGCAGCAAGTCGGCCAGCGAGCGGCGGAGTTCGTCCTGCGCGCTCGGGAGCGTCTCGCGCTTGGCATAGCGCGCCCAGTGACCACGCTCGGATTCCGGGAAAGCGGCCAGTGGCTCGTAAACCCGCAGATACGCTGTATACGGGACAATCACTGACGACGCCAAGGTCACGCCCGCTCCCTCAAGCCGGAGTCCGTCACTGGGAGTTGTCCTCCCCGTACTGGCCAAATCGTCCCACGCCGCCGCCGCCTGAGAGAGTGATCCTCGGCACCTACCTGATCTGCCGGGCCGCCAGGTCTTACGCTCTTGCCGACCGGCCCTCCCCCACCCCTCGGAGGGCTTCCTCCGCGACTTATGGGAGTCACCACCGTGACCGACGTACGTCCCACCCTCGACGGCGGCAATGTGCTGCACACGCTCTTCCGATCAGATCAGGGCGGCCATGAGCAGGTCGTGCTCTGCCAGGACCGGGAGAGCGGGCTGAAGGCCGTCATCGCCCTCCATTCCACGGCCCTGGGCCCCGCCCTCGGCGGCACCCGCTTCTATCCGTACGCCTCGGAGGAGGACGCCGTCCAGGACGCCCTCAACCTGTCCCGCGGCATGTCGTACAAGAACGCGCTCGCCGGGCTCGACCACGGCGGCGGCAAGGCCGTGATCATCGGCGACCCCGCCCCGGTGGCGGAGGGCGGCGTGAAGTCGGAGCGACTGCTGCTCGCCTATGGCCGGTTCGTGGCTTCCCTCGGCGGCCGCTATGTGACCGCGTGCGACGTCGGCACGTACGTACAGGACATGGACGTCGTCGCCCGCGCCAACCGCTGGACCACGGGCCGCTCGCCCGAGAACGGCGGCGCCGGCGACTCCTCCGTGCTCACCGCCTTCGGCGTCTTCCAGGGCATGCGCGCCTCCGCCGAGGCCGCCTGGGGCGAGCCCACGCTGCGCGGCCGCACGGTCGGCGTCGCCGGCGTCGGCAAGGTCGGCCACCACCTCGTGCGGCACCTCGTCGAGGACGGCGCCTCGGTCGTCGTCACGGACGTACGGGCGGAGTCGGTCGAGCGCGTCCTGGCCCACCACCGGGAGGGGGTCAGGGCCGTCGCCGACACCGACGCGCTCATCCGCAGCGAGCTCGACGTGTACGCGCCGTGCGCGCTCGGCGGCGCGCTGAGCGAGGAGACGGTGCCCGTCCTCAGCGCGAAGATCGTCTGCGGTGCGGCCAACAACCAGCTCGCCCATCCGGGCGTCGAGAAGGATCTCGCCGACCGGTCCATCCTTTATGCCCCGGACTACGTCGTGAACGCGGGTGGCGTGATTCAGGTCGCGGACGAGCTGCACGGCTTCGACTTCGACCGGGCGAAGGCCAAGGCGACGCGGATCTATGACACGACTCTGGCCATATTCGACCGTGCGAAGTCCGAGGGCATCCCGCCCGCCGAGGCGGCCGACCGGCTGGCCGAGCAGCGCATCGCCGAGGCCCGCTCGGCGGCTCTGTAGCCCGTTCACAGTCGTTAACGGGAACCGTACGGCGGGCGGCGAGGGAGAGATCTCTCACCACCCGTCGGCGGGTCGCCGCGCGGGACACGTTAAAATCGCAGATGACCAGCGAGGACGGGGCTCCTTGCGGGTTCTGCTCCGGGGCGCGTCACGCGGGCGACGTACCGTATGACCGCGGAAGCAGGTACCGTTGAAGCCCTACAGACCGGTCTCTCCGTCGAGAGTCCGCTCTGACTCATGAACGCGTGTCAAGACTCTGGGGCCGTCGAGCCCCGTCATTGAGGGGGTCGAGCCATGGGGCGCGGCCGGGCCAAGGCCAAGCAGACGAAGGTCGCCCGCCAGCTGAAGTACAACAGCGGCGGGACGGACCTCTCGCGCCTGGCCAACGAGCTGGGTGCAACTCCCACGAAGCAGCCGCCGAAGAGCGAGCCGCTTGTTGAGGACGAGGACAAGCTGGACGACGATCCGTACGCTCAGTACGCGGATCGTTACAACACTGACGATGCCGAGGGCGAGGACGACGACCAGTCGTCGGATCAGCACTCACATCGTCGCCGCACTTGACGCCCTTCAAGCGTCCGCCTCCGCGGTACGACCACTGACCCGGTCCAGGGCCCGCCCCCGGACCGGGTTCTGTGCTGCCCCGCGCCGGATCAGCCTGCGTAGTCACCGGTCAGTGCCACTGCCTCGGCGTTCCCGCCGCGCTCGGTGATCTCGCCGGCGACCCAGGCGTCCACGCCGCGGTCGGCCAGTGCCGTCAGGGCCACGTCCGTCGCCGCCTCGGGCACGACGGCCACCATGCCGACGCCCATGTTCAGCGTCTTCTCCAGCTCCAGGCGCTCGACGCCGCCGAGCCGTCCGACCAGGTCGAAGACCGGGCCCGGGGTCCAGGTCGAGCGGTCGATCATCGCGTGCAGCCCGTCCGGGACGACGCGGGCCAGGTTGTTCGCGAGCCCGCCGCCGGTGATGTGCGAGAAGGCGTGCACCTCGGCCGTACGGGCCAGGGCCAGGCAGTCCAGCGAGTAGATCTTGGTGGGCTCCAGCAGCTCCTCGCCGAGGGTGCGGCCGAACTCGGCCACCTCGCGGTCCAGCGCCCAGCCGGCCCGGTCGAAGAGCACATGGCGCACGAGCGAGTACCCGTTCGAGTGAAGACCGGAGGACGCCATGGCGATCACCGTGTCACCCGTACGGATACGATCCGCGCCCAGCACCTGATCGGCCTCGACCACGCCCGTACCGGCCCCGGCGACGTCGAAGTCGTCGGCGGCCAGCAGCCCCGGGTGCTCGGCGGTCTCGCCGCCGACGAGGGCGCAGCCCGCGAGGACACAGCCCTCGGCGATGCCCTTGACGATGGCGGCGACCCGCTCCGGGTGGACCTTGCCGACGCAGATGTAGTCGGTCATGAAGAGCGGCTCGGCGCCGCAGACCACCAGGTCGTCGACGACCATCCCGACCAGGTCGTGGCCGATCGTGTCGTAGACGCCCATCCGGCGGGCGATGTCGACCTTCGTGCCGACGCCGTCGGTCGCGGAGGCCAGCAGCGGACGCTCGTACCGCTTCAGGGCGCTCGCGTCGAAGAGGCCGGCGAAGCCGCCGAGCCCGCCGACGACCTCGGGGCGGGTGGCCTTGCGGACCCACTCCTTCATCAGTTCTACGGCGAGGTCGCCGGCCTCGATGTCGACGCCGGCGCCCGCGTAGCTGGCGCCCGCGTCCGGACGCGGCGCGGCCTCAAAAGACTCTGAAGGCATTGCTGGAACTTTCTCGTCGGTGAGCTGCTGCGGTACGGACGGGCGTGCGTCACGGACGGGCGTCACGGACGGCGGAGTGCGTCCGCCGCGTCGGGCCCGCCCGCGAGCTCGGTCTCCAGGAGGTGCTTGCCCAGCAGCTCGGGGTCGGGCAGCTCCATCGGATACTCGCCGTCGAAGCAGGCCCGGCACAGGTCCGGCTTGGCGATCGTGGTCGCCTCGATCATCGCGTCCGTGGAGATGTACGCGAGGGAGTCGGCCCCCAGCGACTTGCCGATCTCCTCGACCGAGAGGCCGTTGGCGATCAGCTCGGCGCGGGTCGCGAAGTCGATGCCGAAGAAGCACGGCCACTTGATCGGCGGCGACGAGATCCGGATGTGCACCTCGGCCGCGCCCGCCTCGCGGAGCATCCGCACCAGGGCGCGCTGGGTGTTGCCGCGGACGATCGAGTCGTCGACGACCACCAGGCGCTTGCCGCGGATGACGTCCTTGAGCGGGTTGAGCTTGAGGCGGATGCCGAGCTGCCGGATGGTCTGGCTCGGCTGGATGAACGTCCGGCCGACGTAGCTGTTCTTGACCAGGCCCGTACCGAACGGGATGCCGCTGGCCTCCGCGTACCCCACGGCGGCGGGGGTCCCCGACTCCGGAGTCGCTATCACCAGATCCGCCTCGGCCGGCGCCTCGGCGGCCAGCTTGCGCCCCATCTCCACGCGGGAGAGGTGCACGTTGCGGCCGGCGATGTCCGTGTCGGGACGGGCCAGGTACACGTACTCGAAGACGCAGCCCTTGGGCTTCGCGGCGGCGAAGCGGGTGGAACGCAGCCCGTTCTCGTCGATGGCGACGAGCTCGCCCGGCTCGATCTCCCGGATGAAGGAGGCGCCGCAGATGTCCAGGGCGGCGGTCTCGGACGCCACCACCCAGCCGCGCTCCAGCCGGCCGAGGACCAGCGGGCGGATGCCCTGCGGGTCGCGGGCCGCGTACAGCGTGTGCTCGTCCATGAAGACGAGGGAGAAGGCGCCCATCACATCGGGAAGGACCTTGGTGGCCGCTTCCTCTATGGTCAGCGGCTTGCCGTCGGCGTCGACCTGCCCGGCCAGCAGCGCCGTGACCAGGTCCGTGTCGTTGGTCGCGGCCACATGGGTGGCGCGGCCGCCGTCACGGGGCAGGTCGGCGACCATCTCGGCGAGCTGGGCCGTATTGACCAGGTTGCCGTTGTGGCCCAGGGCGATGGAGCCGTGGGCCGTCGCCCGGAAGGTCGGCTGCGCGTTCTCCCACACCGAGGCTCCGGTGGTGGAGTAGCGCGCCTGGCCGACCGCGATATGTCCCGTCAGGGAGCTGAGCGATGTCTCGTCGAAGACCTGGGAGACCAGGCCCATGTCCTTGAAGACCAGGATCTGGGAGCCGTTGCTCACCGCGATGCCCGCGGACTCCTGTCCCCGGTGCTGTAGCGCGTACAGCCCGAAATAGGTGAGCTTGGCGACCTCTTCGCCCGGAGCCCAGACACCGAAGACGCCGCAAGCGTCCTGGGGGCCCTTCTCGCCGGGGAGCAGGTCGTGGTTGAGTCGTCCGTCACCACGTGGCACGTCTTCGAGTCTAGGGCAGGGAACAGGTTCATCCGAACCGGGGATTGCCAGGAATTGCTCACACCACGGACAGCCACTTGCCGCACACGGGGGATCACCAACGGAGCCGCGCTCGCGGCTTCCGGCTCGGCCGCGACCCCCCACCGGCGAAGTCGGCGACGCTCTGTCGCCGGTGGCGCACTCCGTGCTCGACCGGGCGTTCTGGACCGGACCCGCGAGAAGGTCCGGGCCTGCGGGTACGACGTGGACGAAGCACTGTGGGGGCCGCCTACGGGCGTTCCGCTCGTGCCCGTGGCCGCGAACTGTCAGCACTCGACGGAGTGCACCATCCGCCCCATGCCGACACCGCAGCCGCCGTGCAACCAGAAGGTGACCGGGGCGGCAGGGGCGTAGGTTGTGCGTCGATTGGAGGCTCCATGACTGAGTGGATCGATCCTCGGTACGCCGACCTCGCCGAGGCGTGGCGCGTAGCGCGGGAGCAGGCCGCGCGGGAAGGCGGCGAGCCGCCCGTCCGCGGGTTCGTCGTCCCCGGCGCAAGAGAGCCCGGCGAGGGGTGAGAGGCGCAGACAAGGGGCGCGGGCCTGTCGAACGGTCCGCGCCCCTGGGTGTGCGGAGGGGCTGCGGGGCTACCGGGCGGCGTGTTGCGGGGCCTGTACGGCCTTGGACGGAGCGGCTTCGCGGCCGAGTTCGCGGATGGCGCGGGGGTCGGCCTTCTCGTCGAGGGTGATTCGGCTGTTGGCGTCGAACAGGGGCGCGCCGGGGACGAACGCCTTCGTGTGCAGGGCCTTGTTGAGCTGGACGGCCGCCTTGGCGCCGAGCACCAGACCACCCTGGACGTTGACCTCGCGGGCCTTGGTGTTGACGGCGGTGTTCACGGCGGGGCGCGAGAAGGTGCCCAGTTCGATGGGGGGCCTGCGGTCGAGGTTCGCGCGCATGATGCCGGTGGTCAGGTCGGCCTGGAAGGCCGTGAGGCGGGCGATCCGCTGGTTGCGGAGGTTGACCATGGCCATGCCGGTGGTCTTGAAGGCGAGCCGTCCGCCGACCTTGCCCTTGACGTTCGAGACGGCGCCGGATTTCACGCCGAAGTCGATGGTCTGCTCGGCGTCGACCTTCGCCCCGAGGTTGCCGCGGGCGTCCAGCCGGGTGAGGAGGATGCCCTTGGCGCGGAGCTGGGCGACGGTCTCGGCGGAGACCGTGATCTTGGTGACGCCGCTTTTGACCGCGATCTCGGCCTTGGGGACGGGCGCGGTCCGAACGGTCCCGCCCGGGGCGCCGGCGGCGGCCGAGGCCGCCCCCGGGACCGCCGCGAGGCCGAGCGCGAGGGCGCCGGTGACCGCCGCGGCGGCGCCGCGGGTCAGGGCGGAGCGGGAGGTGGCAGGCGTGAGTGAGGACATGCGTGACGTTCCCTTCTGAACGGTCGATTCGCATACACCACGGAATGCCACTCGTGGTGATGACGCGACTTCAGAGGGTTATTAGGGGAGTGCGGCTTCACCCGCTTGCCGAAACGGCGCAGGCGGGCGGTTCAGCCCAGCAGCGGAAGCTGGTCCGCCAGGTCCGCGCGTTCCCCGCTCGCCGAGACCGTGCCGGCCTCGACGGCGGTCGCCCAGTCCGTACGGCCGGTGGCGAGGCGGATCCACGTCAGCGGGTCGGTCTCGACCACGTTGGGCGGGGTGCCGCGGGTGTGGCGGGGGCCCGCCACGCACTGGACGACCGCGAAGGGCGGTACCCGGACCTCCACGGACCCGCCCGGCGCCTTCGCGGCGAGCGCGTCGGCGAGCAGCCGGGTGACGGCGGCGAGCGCCTGCCGGTCGTGGGAGACGGCGGTGCCGGTCGCGGCCGTCAGGTCGTCGGCGTGCACCACGGTCTCCAGCAGCCGGGTCACCAGGAAGTCGTTCACGGTCATGGCCCCGTAGCTCGTCGGGACGAGGGCGGCGGGGCCGGCCTCCGCGACGGCTGCGGTCAGTCGAGCGATGGCCGCGTCCAGCCGGGCGACCACCGCCTCCGGCCCCGGCTCCCCCGCGGCGGCCAGCTCCGCGCTCTCCGCCGCCGTCGCCGCCGCGATGTCGTCGGCCTGTTCGCGCAGGGCCGTCAGATAGCGCTGGAGGTCGAGTTCGGCCGCGGCGGGCGCGGGCCGCTCGGCGAGGGCGCGCGGCAGCGTCTCCAGGCAGACGGCGATGTGCACGATCAGGTCGCGCACCGTCCACTCCCCCAGCCGCGAGCGGGCCGCGAGCAGCGGCTCCGCGTCGGGCGCGGCGCACAGCGTGCCCACCGCGCCCCGCACCGCGCGCAGTTGGCCGTCCAGGGCGCCGCGCACCTTGGCGGGGTCGTACGTACGGGCACGGGGCTTGCGCTGAGCGGGAGGCATGGACCCGACCTTAATCGCGGAGCGAGGTTTTCCCGGCTGATACCGCGGTCGCTGCGACCGTGAAGACCTCGCCGCCCGCGGGCACTCCGACCTCGGTCCAGCGGAACGGGACGCCGCGGGCGGTGTCCAGGTCCGGGCCGTCCATCAGCTGGAAGTGCACATGCGGCTCGCTGGAGTTGCCGGAGTTCCCGCAGCGGGCGACGGGCTGCCCCGCCCGGACCTTCTCCCCCTCGCGTACGGCCAGGGAGCCGCGCTGGAGGTGGGCGTACATAGCGTACGTACCGCCGCCGAGGTCGAGGACGAGGTGGTTGCCGACCAGCTTTCCGGCGCCGCCGACCTCGCGGAGGGAGCTCTCGAAGAAGAGGAGGTAGAGGACGGAGAGGACGGAGGTGCGGCTGAGGTGGTCGCGGGCGCGGTCGGTCGCCCGTACGACCGTGCCGTCGGCGACGGCCGTCAGGGGCGCGCCGAAGCCGGGGAAGTCGCTGTTGCGCCGGGCGATGGGCCACCAGCCGCGGCCGGGGCGGGGGTGCTCCTCGGACTCCGCCACGATGTCGATCGCGTACGCCTGCCCGTACGCGCGCGTGCCGTGGCTCGGCACCTTGTCGGCGGGGCTGTTGACGGCCGACCAGCGGCCGGTGACGGGCGGGGCGACCTCTACGGGGGCGACCGACGGGCTGTGCAGGTCGGCGGTCTTCCGGTTCGGGGCGAGCATGAGGACGATCGAGGCCACGAGGGGGATCCACGTCGCCCAGCGCGGGATGTCCGCGAAGAATCCCGCGACGACCATCGCGAAAAAGATGATCATGCAGCAGCGTCCGGCGACCATGCTGAGTTTGCGTACGGGCACTGTTCCCCCTGGTGTCGTAGGTGTCGTACGGCCGGTGGAGCCGTTTCGGTACGTGCGACGGGCGTGGCGGCCGCCGGCTCAGGGCTGGGCGGCGGCCAGCATCACGAGCAGCGGGACGACCCGGGCGCCGGGGACCTCGTAGTGGCCCCGCGACGGCGCGTGCAGCCAGCCGGCGGCGGTCAGCTGCCGCAGGTGGTGGTAGATCTGGCCGGTGGTGCCGATCCCGTCGAGTTCGGTCAGGGCCGCGACGGTGTCGCGGCCGTCGAGGATCTCGCGGAGCAGCCGCAGCCGCACGGCCTGTCCCAGCGCGGCGAACGACTCGGCGGCGGCGGCCCAGTCCGCGTCCAGGACGGCGTCGGCGGCCAGCCCGTACTGCCACTCGTACCGCAGCCCCGTCGGCATCCGCACGGCCCCGGTGAACAGCACCCCGCCGCTGCCGGCCCCTTCCTCTGCCAGCCGTTCCTTCAGCCCTTCCAGGGCCCAGAAGTCCCCGCCGCCCGTTCCCCGTACGGCGGAAGACCCGGCGGAAACGCCATCGCCGCCCCGCTCCTCCAGTACCGCGAGCCGTCTCTCCAGCTCCGCCACGCGCTCTTCAAGATCCACGCTTTAAAAGTTACGTACTTACGTAGGAACTGGCAAGTCCGACTACGGGAAAACCGAAACGCCGACGGCCCGCCCCATCGCCGGGGCGGGCCGTACTCTCCGGGAGACAGAAGGAGCCCCTCATGCCCGATCCCGACACCCCCGCCCCCACCCCCGCCGAACTGGCCGAGCGGGCCGCGCGAGCCCGCGCCGTCCGGCGCGCGTGGAACGGATACGACCCGACCGAGGCCGAACAAGCCGCACTGGACGCAGAGTTGGACCGACGCCTGGCCGCGGCGACGACTCCCTGATCCGCGACAATCCGCGACACCCCCAAAACGCCGAAGGCCCGCCCCCCATCACGGGAGCGGGCCGTCAGTGCGTACAGCGTGAGCCGAAGATCAGGTCAGCAAGCCCGGGATCGTGGCCTCGTGGGCCTCGCGGAGTTCCTCCAGGGGGAGGGTGAACTGGTCCTGGACGGTGATGTCCGTGCCGTCGATGACGCCGATGCGGGTGGCCGGGAGGCCGCGGGCGCCGCACATGTCGTTGAAGCGGAGTTCCTCGCTGCGGGGGACGGCGACGATGGCGCGGCCCGCCGACTCGGAGAAGAGGAAGACGAAGGGGTCCAGGCCGTCGGGGACAACGATCCGGGCGCCCTTGCCGCCGCGCAGGCAGGACTCGACGAGGGCCTGGACGAGGCCGCCGTCGGAGAGGTCGTGCGCGGCGTCCGCCATGCCGTCGCGGGAGGCGGAGATCAGGATCTCCGCGAGCAGCTTCTCCCGCTCCAGGTCCACCGCGGGCGGCAGCCCGCCGAGGTGGTCGTGGACGACCTGGGACCAGGCCGAGCCGCCCAGTTCCTCCTTCGTGTCGCCGAGGAGGTAGATCAGCTGGCCCTCCTCCGCGAACGCGACCGGCGTGCGGCGGCTGACGTCGTCGATGACGCCGAGCACCGCGACCACCGGCGTCGGGTGGATGGCCGTGTCCCCGGTCTGGTTGTAGAGGGAGACGTTGCCGCCGGTCACCGGGGTGCCCAGCGCCAGGCAGCCGTCCGCGAGGCCGCGCGTGGCCTCGGCGAACTGCCACATGACGGCCGGGTCCTCGGGCGAGCCGAAGTTGAGGCAGTCGGAGACCGCGAGCGGCTTCGCGCCGGAGGCGGCGACGTTGCGGTACGACTCGGCCAGCGCCAGCTGCGCGCCCGTGTACGGGTCGAGCTTGGCGTAGCGGCCGTTGCCGTCCGTGGCGATCGCGACGCCGAGGTTGGTCTCCGCGTCGATGCGGACCATGCCGGAGTCCTCCGGCTGCGCCAGCACCGTGTTGCCCTGCACGAACCGGTCGTACTGGTCCGTCACCCACGACTTCGACGCCTGGTTCGGCGACGAGACGAGCTGAAGGACCTGCGCGCGCAGGCCGTCGCCCGTCGCCGGACGCGGCAGCTTCGCGGCGTCGTCGGCCTGGAGCGCGTCCTGCCACTCGGGACGGGCGTACGGACGCTCGTACACCGGGCCGTCATGCGCGACGGAGCGCGGCGGCACGTCCACGATCTGCTCGCCGTGCCAGAAGATCTCCAGCTGCGAGCCCTCCGTCACCTCGCCGATGACGGTGGCGATGACGTCCCACTTCTCGCAGATCTCCAGGAAGCGGTCGGCCTTGTCGGGCTCGACGATCGCGCACATGCGTTCCTGCGACTCGCTCATGAGGATCTCCTCGGGCGAGAGGGAGGAGTCGCGCAGCGGCACGGTGTCCAGTTCCACGCGCATGCCGCCGCTGCCGGCGCTCGCCAGCTCGGACGTGGCGCAGGACAGGCCCGCGCCGCCGAGGTCCTGGATGCCCGCGACGAGCTTCTCGGCGAAGATCTCCAGGGTGCACTCGATGAGGAGCTTCTCCTGGAAGGGGTCGCCTACCTGGACGGCGGGCCGCTTCGCCGGCTTCGCGTCGTCGAAGGTTTCCGAAGCCAGCACCGAGACGCCGCCGATGCCGTCGCCGCCGGTCCGGGCCCCGTACAGGATGACCTTGTTGCCCGTACCGGACGCCTTCGCGAGGTGGATGTCCTCGTGCTTCATGACGCCGATGCAGCCGGCGTTGACCAGCGGATTGCCCTGGTAGCAGGGGTCGAAGACGACCTCGCCGCCGATGTTGGGCAGGCCCAGGCAGTTGCCGTAGCCGCCGACGCCCGCGACGACGCCCGGCAGGACGCGCTTGGTGTCGGGGTGGTCGGCCGCGCCGAAGCGCAGCGGGTCGACGACGGCGACGGGGCGCGCGCCCATGGCGAGGATGTCGCGGACGATGCCGCCGACGCCGGTGGCCGCGCCCTGGTAGGGCTCGACGTACGAGGGGTGGTTGTGCGACTCGACCTTGAAGGTGACCGCGTACCCCTGGCCGACGTCGACGACGCCCGCGTTCTCGCCGATGCCGACGAGCATCGCGTCATTGGCGGGGGCCTTCTCGCCGAACTGCTTCAGATGGACCTTGCTGCTCTTGTACGAGCAGTGCTCGGACCACATGACGGAGTACATGGCCAGCTCGGCGCCGGTCGGGCGGCGGCCGAGGATCTCGCGGATCCGCGCGTACTCGTCCGGCTTCAGGCCGAGTTCGGCCCACGGCTGCTCGGCGTCCGGGGTCTGCTCGGCGTTCTTGATGGTGTCGAGGGTCATCAGGCGCTCACCAACTGCTTCAGAACCGAGGTGAAGAATCCGAGGCCGTCCGTGCGGCCCGTGCCGATCAGCGGCTCCACCGCGTGCTCGGGGTGCGGCATCAGACCGACGACGTTGCCCGCCGCGTTGGTGATGCCGGCGATGTCGCGCAGCGAGCCGTTGGGGTTCATCCCGAGATAGCGGAATGCGACGCGCCCCTCGGCCTCCAGCTCGTCCAGGGTGCGCTCGTCGGCGACGTACCGGCCGTCGATGTTCTTCAGCGGGACACTGATTTCCTGCCCGGCCTCATACGTGTTCGTCCAGGCCGTCTCCGCGTTCTCCACCCGGAGCCGCTGGTCGCGGCAGATGAAGTGCAGATGGTTGTTGCGCAGCATCGCGCCGGGCAGCAGGTGCGTCTCGGTGAGGACCTGGAAGCCATTGCAGATGCCGAGTACCGGCAGCCCCTGCCGGGCGCCCTCGATGATCATCTCCATGACCGGCGAGAAACGCGAAATGGCGCCCGCGCGGAGGTAGTCGCCGTAGGAGAAGCCGCCGGGCAGCACCACGGCGTCGACCTGCTTGAGGTCCTTGTCGCGGTGCCACAGCTCCACCGCCTCCGCGCCGGCCAGCCGGATCGCGCGCTGGGTGTCGCGGTCGTCGAGCGTGCCGGGGAAGGTGACCACGCCGATACGGGCGTTGCCGAGGCCCCCCGCGGAGCCCCCGGCGTTCGCGCTGGGTGTCGCGGTCATGAGTCGACCCGGACGGTGAAGTCCTCGATGACGGTGTTCGCGAGGAACGTCTCGGCCATCTCGCGGATACGGGCGAGGGCGGCGTCGTCGACCGGGCCCTCCACTTCGAGTTCGAAGCGCTTGCCCTGACGGACGTCGGCGATCCCCTCGAAACCCAGGCGTGGCAGTGCGCGGTGCACCGCCTGCCCCTGCGGGTCGAGGATCTCCGGCTTGAGCATGACGTCGACTACGACGCGTGCCACTGGCACTCCCGGTGGTGTGGTGCGTAAGGCGGTCCCGCCAGCGTACCCGCCCGAAAAATCTACTCGCGTAGATATGAAGGGATCTTCACCGGCCCAACTGCCGCCGCATGGTCACGTTCAGGCATCGCCGCGGGTATGCCCCGGGGAAAATTCCGGGAAAAACGTACTGTCCGGATTGCGGAGGGACACGCGGGCGGAATTAACTGGGCTTCACAATGCAATGTCTCTCGCTGTACAAATGAAAAAGCATTGATCCGGAACAACCGACCCCATCGCATCTCCGCACGTCCTCGTGGAGCTGCTGGCCGAAAGGACCGATTTTCGTGGCGCAGCGCGTAGTGGTCACACTCTCCGACGACATCGACGGCGGGGATGCCGCGGAGACGGTCACCTTCGGCCTCGACGGTAAGTCGTACGAGATCGACCTCAACACCGCCAATGCGAAGAAACTGCGCGTGGCCCTCGCCCCGTACCTGGAGGCCGGCCGCAAGCAGTCCCGCTCCGGCAAGGTCTACCGGCGCACCGCCGTCGCCCCGGACCCGGCCGCCGTACGGGCCTGGGCCCGCTCGCACGGCATGGACGTGCCGCCCCGCGGCCGCATCCCCAAGAAGGTCTACGAGGCCTTCAACGCCGCCGCCTGAGCCGATTTGCATGAGACCCCAGGTGATCCGCTAGAGTCTGGAGCACGCCGAGGGGCCGGGCCGGAAAAAGCCGGGACTCACGGATCACGCGGGTGTAGCTCAGTAGTAGAGCGCCCCCTTTCCAAGGGGGAGGCGCAGTGTGCGATTCCTGTCACCCGCTCTCATCGTCCCTGTTCCACGCAAGTGGATCAGCGGGAGTGATGGAAGTGCCGGTCGGTGTGAGCTGACCGGATACCTGCGGACGTAGCTCAGTTGGTAGAGCACCACCTTGCCAAGGTGGATGTCGCGAGTTCGAGTCTCGTCGTCCGCTCAGAGAATGAAGGCCCGGTCTCCTGGAGACCGGGCCTTCGTCGTGTTCTCCCTGTCTCTCCCCGCCTCTCCCCGCCTCTCCCCGCCTCTTCCCGCCTCTTCCCGCATATGACATTCGTCAGTCGCACTGATGACAGCTCGCACTGACCATGGCTCCGATCGCGCGAAACCCTTGAACCATGGACATCGGGGAGAACGTGATCGACGTCACCGGGCTGCGCCGCCGCTACGGGCCGCCCGGCGACGCCAAGAAGAGTTTCGAGGCGGTGCGGGACATCTCGTTCCGCGTCGGGCGCGGTGAGCTGTTCGCGCTGCTCGGGACGAACGGGGCGGGCAAGACCTCCACGGTGGAGCTGATCGAGGGCCTGGCCCGGCCGAGCGGCGGCTCGGTGCGGGTGCTGGGCCACGACCCGTACGGCGAGCGGCGGAGGGTGCGGCCCCGGATCGGGGTGATGCTCCAGGAGGGCGGATTCCCGGCCGAGTTGACGGTGGCCGAGACCGTACGGATGTGGGCCGGGTGCACGACGGGGGCGCGCCCCGTGGACGAGGCGCTGGACCTGGTGAAACTCGCGGACCGGCGGGGCGTGCGGGTCAAGCAGCTCTCCGGCGGCGAGCGGCGGCGGCTGGACCTGGCACTGGCGCTGCTGGGCCGGCCCGAGGTGCTCTTCCTCGACGAGCCGACGACCGGCCTCGACCCGGAGGCCCGCCACGAGACCTGGCGGCTGGTGCGGGAGCTCCGCGAGAACGGCACGACCGTCCTGCTGACCACGCACTATCTGGAGGAGGCCGAGGAGTTGGCCGACCGGGTGGCGATCATGGACAAGGGGCGGATCGCGGCCTCCGGGACGCTCGCCGACGTGATCGCCGCGCACCCGGCCCGGATCCGCTTCTCGCTGCCCGAGGGCTGGTTCGTCGGCGATCTGCCGCCGCTGGCCGAGCTGGGCGTCGACGACTACGCGGAGACCGGCCGGGGCGGCGTCGAGCTGCGCACCCGTGAGCTCCAGCGGGCGCTGACCGGGCTGCTGCTGTGGGCACGGGACAAGGACGTGGCCTTGGAGGGGCTGGACCCACGGACCGCCTCGCTGGAAGAGGCGTTCCTGTCGATCGCGGGGAGGGCCGCCTGATGGCTGTGACGGAGCACGGGGAAGCGACGCGGCCCGCGACGGCGGGGCCGGGACCGGGGCCGGATGCCCGGAGTGCGGCGGCTGTCATGGCGACGCGCATGCTGGCGCTGGGGCGCGCCGAGGCGACGCTGATGGGACGCAACAAGACCGCGCTGTACGTGGCGCTGCTGATGCCGGTCTTCATGGTGTGGGCGATGCGCTCCGCCACGGCGAAGATCGACATCGCGAAGACCGGGATGTCGGTCAACGAGACGTCGCTCACCGGGGCGTTCGGCTTCGTGCTGATCTTCGCCGTCTACCAGAACCTGTCCGGCGCGTTCGTCGCCCGGCGCGAGGAGCTGGTGCTCAAGCGGCTCCGTACGAGCGAGGCGAGCGACCCGGAGATCCTGGCCGGCTCCGCGCTGCCCGCCGTGGGTCTGGCGCTCGCGCAGTGCGTGGTGCTGCTGGTGGCCGGAGCCGCCTGGCTCCACCTGCGCGTACCGGCCCGGCCCGATCTGCTGATCGTCGGGTTCGTGCTGGGCGTGGTGCTGTTCGTGGCGCTGGCCGCCGTGACCGCCGCGGGCGCGAAGACGGCGGAGAGCGCGCAGCTCCTGTCGATGCCGCTGCTGCTGCTCTCGGTGGCGGGCTCGGGGATGGTCGTACCGCTGACGGTCATGCCGGACGTCGTCGGGGACGTCTGCAAGCTGCTGCCGATGACGCCGGTCGTGGAACTGATGCGCGGCGGCTGGCTCGGCACGCTCGGGATGTACGAGGCGCTGGGGTACCTGGGGACCGCGCTGGCCTGGGTCGTACTGGCCGTGTTTGCTGTACGGAAGTGGTTCCGCTGGGAATCGCGGCGGTGAGGGACCGGCTCGGCAGGGAGTAGGGGCGCATGTTCGGGCGAGGGGCGCGGCGGGTGCGGTGGCGGGAGAGGTCCAAGGTCTCGAAGGTCGACTGCTACACGCGGTGGACGCTGTACGGGATCCCGTGGTTCTTCTTCGCCCTGGGCGCCCCCACGCTGTTCGTCGACACCGAGCAGCCCGTCCTGGCGCTCGCGCTGACCCTGCTGGGCCTCGTCCACTGCGTGATCGGGGTCGGCCTGATCCGGCGGGCGCTCGCCTGCTATCTCGGCCAGGGCGACGCCCCGTGGCGGGCCCTGGCGGCCCAGGCGGTCCTGCTGCTGGGCTCGCTGGCCGTCCTGGTGGCGCTCGTCGCGCACGGCGAGCCCAAGCACCCGTCCGGGGCCGCGTGGGTGCCGATCGCGAGCCTGCTGCCGGTCGCCGGGGCGGCGTGCCTGATGGTGCGGCTGCGTACGTACGTCCTCGGCTGCGCCGTGGCGGCGGCGCTGGTGCCCCTGGCCTTCCTGCCGATCGGCGCCGGCCGGGGCCAGCTGATGGCCGCGGCGCTGGTCACCTTCGTCGTGGGGCTGTGGGTGGCCTCCATGGTGCGCTGTTCCGGATGGCACCTGTCCGTGGTGTGGGAGACGGAGGCCGCGCGCGAGACGCAGGCGCGGCTGGCGGTCGCGGAGGAGCGGCTGCGGTTCGGCCGGGACATGCATGACGTGATGGGCCGCAACCTCGCGGTGATCGCCCTCAAGAGCGAGCTGGCGGTGCGGCTCGCGCGGCGCGGGTCGCCCGCCGCGCTGGACGAGATGACCGAGGTGCAGCGGATCGCCCGGGAGTCCCAGCGGGAGGTGCGGGACGTGGTGCGCGGCTACCGCGAGGCCGATCTGCACACGGAGCTGGCGGGCGCGCGGAGCGTGCTGGCCGCCGCCGGGATCGACTGCCGGGTCGACATGGACGCGGTGGGCGCGGCGGCCGGGGCCCGTGCTCGTACCAAGGCGGAGTACGGGGCCGGGGGCGGCGTCGGTGGGGGTGTCGGTGGAGGCGTCGGGGGCGGCGGGGGCGCGCTGCCGGAGGTGGTGCAGTCGGCGCTGGGCTGGGTCGTACGGGAGGGCACGACGAATGTGCTGCGCCATGCCGAGGCGTTGCACTGTGCTGTGCGGGTTTCGGTGGTGGGCGGGTCCGGGGGCGGGGGCGATGGGAGTGCTGCGGTGCTGGTGATGGACAACGACGGGGTGGTGGCGGGGGGCTCCGCGAGCGGCGGCGGCTCGGGGCTGCGCGGGTTGCGGGAGCGTCTCGCGGCCCTCGGCGGGACGGTCGAGGGCGAGCACCGGGCAGGGGACTCGTTCCGGCTGACGGCGCGGGTGCCGGTGGCCGCGGGGGCGGCCGGTGATGAGGACGGCGGGAGCAGCGAGGACGGCGGGGAGGCTCGTGGGAAGGGCGCTCCGTAGGGAGCGGGAAACAGGCGGAACGGGGCACAGGGAACGGCGCGGGCAGTGGGAGGAGAGCGGGGCATGGGAGAGAACGGGTCGGCTGAGGGGCAGGCCGCCGAGGCGGCTATTCGGGTGCTGCTCGCCGATGACGAGCACTTGATCCGCGGGGCGTTGGCCGCGTTGCTGCGGCTGGAGGACGATCTCCAGGTGGTCGCCGAGGCCGCGACCGGGCCGGAGGCGGTGGCCATGGCGCGGGCGCACCGGCCGGACGTGGCGGTACTGGATCTTCAGATGCCGGGGGCGGACGGTGTGAAGGTCGCCACATCCCTGCGGGCCGAACTGCCCGCCTGCCGCA
Source organism: Streptomyces sp. NPDC057654 (assembly GCF_042800135.1). Taxonomy (NCBI): domain Bacteria; kingdom Bacillati; phylum Actinomycetota; class Actinomycetes; order Kitasatosporales; family Streptomycetaceae; genus Streptomyces; species Streptomyces sp. NPDC057654. Next base: position 18,687 of record NZ_JBHVHQ010000060.1, read on the forward strand.
CCATGATCGTGACGAGCCACGGGCGGCCCGGCCATCTGAAGCGGGCGCTGGAGGCGGGGGTGCGGGGCTTCGTGCCCAAGACCGTTTCGGCGCAGCGGCTCGCCGAGATCATCCGTACCGTGTATGCCGGAAGCCGTTATGTGGACCCGGAATTGGCAGCTGACGCCATCAGTTCCGGGGATTCCCCGCTGACCGCGCGGGAGGCCGAGCTGCTGGAGCTGGCGGAGAACGGGGCGCCGATCGCGGAGATCGCCGAGCGGGCCGGACTGACCCAGGGAACCGTCCGCAACTACCTCTCGGCGGCTGCCGCGAAACTCGGTGCGGAGAACCGTCATGCCGCAGCACGCACAGCGCGCGCCCAAGGTTGGCTATAGTTGGTTCCGCACCGCACGCACAGCGCGGCGCATGCGGACGTAGCTCAGTTGGTAGAGCACCACCTTGCCAAGGTGGATGTCGCGAGTTCGAGTCTCGTCGTCCGCTCAGGGATCGAAGGCCCCAGCCG
>NZ_JBHVHQ010000061.1:0-19154 GCF_042800135.1 Streptomyces sp. NPDC057654
GCCATACCCGGCAGATCCGCCGGCCGCCCCGCCACCGTCGCACCGAACACCACATCGCTACGGCCCGCCAACTGCCCGACCACCACAGCCCAAGCCGCCTGCACCACCGTATTCAACGTCACGCCGCACTCACGGGAAAGCACGGCCAACGCGGCGGCCAGGTCCCGGCCCGTCTGCGCCGTCACCCGCCCCGGAGCGTCCGACCGCCCCTCAGCAACCGCCGGGGCGACCAGCGTCGGCTCCTCGGTCCCCGCGAGCGCCGCACGCCACGCCTCGTTCGCCGCCGGTACGTCCTGCCGGGCGAGCCACGCGACGTGCTCACGGTGCTGAGCCACCGCGGGCAGTCCGCCCGCGCTGCCGCCCGCCGCGTAGCACTCCCACAGTTCACTCAGCAGAACCGGCAACGACCAGCCGTCAAGCACCAGGTGATGGAGCGTCACCAGCATCCGGTAGCGATCCGCATCGACCTTCACCAGCAGCACCCGCAACAGCGGCGGCTCACCGAGATCTAAACGACGCGCCCGCTCCTCCCCGGCCCAGCGCTCCGACTCCGCCCACGCAGCCTCGGCCCCGAGCCCCGACACATCCTCCACACGCCACGGCAGCACCACATCCCGCACCACCGTCTGCACCGGCCGCCCCAACCCCGGCACCACACGGAAACCCACCCGCAACGCCGCATGCCGCTCCAGCAACACCCGCCACGACGCCCGCAGCACATCCGCGTCGAGTCGGCCTTCGAGATCGACGACCAACTGCTCCATGTACGTGTCGTCGTCCTGCTCGTCGAACAGGGAGTGGAAGAGCAACCCCTCCTGCAAGGGCGAGACGGGCAGCACTTCGACCAGCCCGGGGACTCCTGCCTCCAGTTCCTCCACCTGGCCCTGCGACAGCTCCAAGAGGGGAAAGTCGGAGGGCGTGTATCCGCCGCTCCCGGCGTGGTCCGCGTGGACGGCCAGGCCGCCCAGTGCCGCCGCCCAGCCGTCCAGCAGCGCCCACGCCGCGCTCTCTTCGAGCACCGCCTCCGGCCATGCCAGAGTCAGCGTGAGCTCAGGGCCTCCATCGGCGTCGCGTACCGCTCCCAGGACCTCCAGGGCGTGCATCACGGGGAACGCCCCCGCCACGCTGCCGTCGAGCTCGGTCGCCGGGAGCGGCTGCCAGTCGCCTTCGCGGCCGGCGATGCGGCCCAGGTAGTTGAACCCGATCTGCGCCGACGGCAGGTCGGCCAGTACAGGCGCGGTCTCCGCGTTGAGGCGGCGCAGCAAGCCATACCCTAGCCCGTCCCCGGGAACCGCCCTGACCTGCTCCTTTACGAGCTTCAGCACCCGACCCGCAGCGGCGCCGCCCGCCCGCACCTCAGCGGAATCGACCAGCCCCGCATCGAGCCGCACCGGCCGGACACTGGTGAACCACCCCACCGTCCGCGACAGGTCCACCTCCGACGCCCGCCCATGCCCTTCCACATCCACCAGGAAGCCGCCGTCCGCATCACGGCCCTTCCACTCCCTCATCGCCACCGCCAGTCCGGCCAGCAGAACGTCATCGACGCCCGCGTGGAAGGCGGCCGGAACCCGTGCCAGCACGGCTGAGGTGACCTCGGCGGGCACCGTCACCGAGACGCGCCGCACCGTGGCCTCGACGTCACGAGCCGGGTCCACGGGCCGATCGGTCAGCATCGTGTCGGTGCCGCGCAGCACCTCGGACCACCCCGGCAGCTCGGCCGTCCGGTCCGCGCTCGTCGCCTCCGTGGACAGCTCGCGCGCCCAGCGCCGGAACGACACCGGAACCGCGTCGAGCACCGGCTGACGGCCGGCCGCCAACTCCTCGTAGGCGTGGGCCAGATCGGGCAGCAGCACCTGCCAGGACACCGTGTCCACCACCAGGTGGTTGGCGACCACCAACAGCCGCCCCTGCCGGCCCGGACCCGCGTCGAGCCACACCACCTGAACCATCACACCGGCCGCCGGGTCCAACCTTCCGGCCGCCGCCCGTACCTGCTCACCGGCGAGCGCCGAGAAGTCCGAAGAGTTCCCCACGGCTGTGGACGCGTCCACCCGGCGTACGTGCGCGTCGGAATCGATCGCCTCCGGCACGACCAACCGCCGGTCCGGCTCCACCTCCAATCGCGCCCGCAGCACATCGTGACGACCCATCACCGTGCGCACGGCATCCGTCAGAGCGTCGAAGTCGAGGCCGGCCGGTGTCGTCACCAGCGCCTGCTGCACGACGTGGCCCGCGCTCTCCAGGCCGACCCGGTCCAGCAGTTCGTGCATCACCGGGGTAAGGGGGACGTCGCCGACGGCGGGCGCCTCGTCGCGGAAGTCCGCGCCGTCGGCCGCGACAGCCACCGTCGCCAGGCCCGCCGGGGTCCGGTGCTCGAATACCTGACGGCTCGTGATCAGCAGGCCCGCGCGGCGGGCATGCGACACCAGCAGCATCGACATGATCGAGTCGCCGCCCAGCCCGAAGAAGCTGTCATCGGCCGCCACCCGCTCCAGTCCGAGCACCTTGCCGAACAGCCCGCACAGCACGCCTTCGACCGCCGTCTCGGGCGCTCGGCCGTCCATCGCCGTGGTCTCGGGAGCAGGCAGGGCGGCCCTGTCCAGCTTCCCGTTCACCGTGAGCGGCAGGGCGTCCAGGACCATGAGGGCGCTCGGCACCATGTATTCCGGCAAGGCTCCGGCCGCGTACTCCCGCAGCGGACGCACGTCGACGTCCTGCGCCCTGGGCACGACGTAGCCGACGAGCCGCTTCTCGCCGGGCCGGTCCTCCCGTACCACCACGGCGGCGCGGGCGACTTCCGGATGCCCCGTCAGAACGGCCTCTATCTCGCCGGGTTCGACGCGGAAGCCGCGGATCTTCACCTGCTCGTCGGACCGGCCGACGAACTCCGCCTGTCCGTCGGCCGTCCACCGCGCCAGGTCGCCCGAGCGGTACATGCGTACGCCGGGCAGGAAGGGCGAGGCCACGAACCGCTCCGCCGTCAGCCCCGGCCGGCCCACATAGCCGCGTGCCAGTCCGGCCCCGGCCACGTACAGCTCGCCCGTCACTCCGGCCGGCACCGGGCGCAGGAAGCTGTCCAGCACGAAGACCTGGACATTGCCGATGGGGCGGCCGACCGCCGGCGGCGCGTCCTGCGCGCCGATGCCCTCCGCGAGCAGCGCGGACGTCGTGATCACGCTCGCCTCGGTCGGGCCGTATGCGACCCACACCCGGGACTCGGCCCGCCATCGCGCGGCCAGGTCCGCTGTCACGCGCTCCGCGCCCACCACCCAGTTCTCGACGCCGGAGACGGCGGCAGGGTCCAGCACTCCCAGGAGGGAGGGGACGACGCTCGCGACTTTCACGCCCGTCGCGTGGATCATCCGCGCCAGGGCTTCCGGCTCCGTACGCTCGTCGCTCGACGCGATGGCCAGCGTGCCGCCGGCCCCGAGGGTGACCGCGACGTCCAGCACCGCGGCATCGAAGCTGAAGGACGCGAACTGAAGTGCCGTCACTCCCTCGGTCACGCCCAGTACGGGCCGCATGGCCTCAGCCAGGTTCGCCACACCGCCGTGCGCGACCGCCACGCCCTTCGGACGGCCCGTCGAACCGGACGTGTAGATCACGTAGGCCAACTGGCCGGGATCTACCGTGATTTCGGGAGAGTCGGGAGACTCGACGTCAATGGCTTCGGCCGCCTCGTCCAGGGCCACTACGCGCGCCGGACTGTCCGTCACCTCGGCCGCTGTCCCGGAGGTCGCCAGGACGACCGACGCGCCGCTGTCCGCGATCATGTAGGCGAGCCGGTCCGCCGGATACTCCGGGTCCAGCGGTACGTACGCGCCGCCCGCCTTCCACACCGCCAGCAGCCCCACGACCATGTCCACCCCGCGCGGCAGGCACAGGCCCACGCGGGATTCCCGGCCCACGCCGAGACGGGCCAGGTGCCGCGCGAGGCGGTTCGCCCGCGCCTCCAGTTCCTCGTACGTCAGCGCGTCGGCCCCGCAGCGCACCGCCACCGCCTGCGGCGTCCGCTGCGGCCACCGCGCGAAGAGGTCGACGACAGTGCGCGCCGAGACGGGCAGTCCGGTGTCGTTCCACCGCTCGACCACTTGCGTGCGCTCGGCCTCGCCGAGCACGTCGAGGTCGCCGATCCGCGCCTCCGGGTTCGCGGCGATCTGTCCCAGCACGCGCAGCAAGCGGCGGCCCATCTGTGCGGCTTGCTGCCTGTCGAGCCGGTCCGGCCGGTAGTCCAAGTGCAGGCGAAGGACATCGCCGGGCGTGACGCCGAGCGCCACCGCGAAGTTGGTCGTCCCGCGCACTTCGGTGTTCGTCGGCGTCAGTCCGTCGATGCGCGGAGAGTCCGCGAGGTCACCGCCCGGATAGTTCTCGAACGCGAGCAAGGTGTCGAAGGTCGCGCCGGGACCGGCAAGTCGCTGAATAGCGCTCAGGCCCACGTGCTGGTGATCGAGCAGGGCCGACTGCTGTACCTGCAACTCGGCGAGCGTCTCCGCGACGGTACGCCCCGGCTCCAACACCACCCGCACGGGAACGGTGTTGATGAACAGCCCCAGCATCTCCGCCATACCCGGCAGATCCGCCGGCCGCCCCGCCACCGTCGCACCGAACACCACATCGCTACGGCCCGCCAACTGCCCGACCACCACAGCCCAAGCAGCCTGCACCACCGTATTCAACGTCACGCCGCACTCACGGGAGAACACGGCCAACGCGGCAGCGAGGTCGCTGTCCGACTGGGCCGTCACTCGTCCGGGCGCGCCCGCCTGCCTCGTTCCGATCACCGGCGCGACCAGTGTGGGCTCCTCCACCCCCGCCAACGCCACCCGCCACGCCTGCCCGGCCGCCGCCGCATCCTGCCGGGCGAGCCACGCGACGTGCTCACGGTGCTGAGCCACCGCGGGCAGACCGTCCCCGCTGCCGCCCGCCGCGTAGCAGGCCCACAACTCACGCGTCAGAACTGGCAACGACCAGCCGTCGAGAACGAGATGATGCAGCGTCACCAGTAGCCGGTAGCGATTCGTGCCGACCTTGACCAGCAGCACCCGCAACAGCGGCGGCTCACCGAGATCGAACCGACGCGCCCGCTCCTCCGCAGCCCACCGCTCCGACTCCGCCCACGCAGCCTCCGCACCCAGCCCCGACACATCCTCCACACGCCACGGCAGCACCACATCCCGCACCACCGTCTGCACCGGCCGCCCCAACCCCGGCACCACACGAAAACCCACCCGCAACGCCGCATGCCGCTCCGACAACACCCGCCACGACGCCCGCAACACGTCCACGTCGATATCGCCGTCGAGGTCGATGACCAGCTGCTCCGCGTAGACGTCGTCGTCCTGCTCGTCGAACAGCGAGTGGAAGAGCAATCCCTCTTGGAGCGGCGAGACCGGCAGCACTTCGACCAGCCCGGGAACCTCCGCCGTCAGCTCGTCCAGCTGACTCTGCGAAAGCTCCAGGAGGGGAACGGCGGTCGGCGAACGTTCAGCGCTGCCGTCCTGCGTGGCGCCTGCCGCCTCCTGAGGGACGGCGACGGTCGCCAGGGCGGCCGGGGTGCGGTGCTCGAAGACCTGACGGGTGGTGATGGTCAGCCCGGCGCGGCGAGCGCCCGACACCAGCAGCATGGCGAGGATCGAATCGCCGCCCAGCCCGAGAAAGCTGTCCTCGGCGCTCACCCGTTCCAGGCCCAGAACCTCGGCGAACAGCCCGCACAGTGCCGCTTCGAGAGGGGTCCGCGCCTCTCGCCCAGCGGGGCGTTCCTCCGTTCGGGGGGCGGGGAGCGCCGCCTTGTCCAGCTTGCCGTTCACCGTGAGCGGCAGGGCGTCGAGCAGCACCACGGCGCCGGGCACCATGTGCTCCGGCAGCGCCCCCGCCGCGTACTCGCGCACCAAGGCCGGGTCCACGCCCGGCGCCTCGGGTACGACGTAGCCGACCAACCGCTTCTCGCCCGGCCGGTCCTCCCGCACCACCACCGCCGCCTGAGCAATGTCCGGATGCCCCGTCAGGACAGCTTCCACCTCGCCGGGTTCGACGCGGAAGCCTCGGATCTTGACCTGCTCGTCCGCACGCCCCGCGAACTCCAACAGCCCGTCCGCCGTCCACCGCGCCAGGTCGCCCGAGCGGTACATACGAGCGCCCGGAGCAAACGGGCAGGCCACGAACCGCTCCGCCGTGCAATCCGCGCGCCCCGCATAGCCGCGCGCCAGCCCGGCCCCGGCCACATACAGCTCGCCGACCATGCCGACAGGCACTGGCCGAAGGAACGCGTCCAGAACGAAGACCTGCGCGTTCCCGATGGGGCTGCCGATCGCGGGCGGCGCATCCTGCGGACCGATACCCTCCGCCAGCAACGTCGCCGTCGTGATCACGGTCGCTTCCGTCGGTCCGTAGGTGTTCCACACCCGCGCCCCCGTCCGCCACCGCGCCGCCAGGTCCGCGCTCAGCCGCTCCGCACCCAGCACCCAGTTCTCCACACCGGGCACGGAAGCCGGATCCAGCACACCCAGCAACGACGGAACGACGCTCGCCACGCTCACACCCGCCGCCTCGATCATCCGGGCCAGCGCCTCCGGCTCCGTACGCTCCTCACTCGACGCGATCGCCAGCGCACCGCCGGCCCCGAGGGTGACCGCGACGTCCAACACGGCGGCGTCGAAGCTGAACGACGCGAACTGAAGCGCCGTCACCCCCTCCGCGACACCCAGCACCGGCCGCATGACCTCCGCCAGATTCGCCACACCGCCATGCGCGACCGCCACACCCTTCGGACGGCCCGTCGAACCAGAGGTATAGATCACATACGCCAACTGGTCGGCCTTGGGCGCGTTTTCAAGTTCCGTGGCCGTTTCGTCTCCGGTGGCTGCCTCTGCGGCGGCTTCCTCTGTGACGTCCTCCAACGCCACGACACGCACGGCGTCGGTCGGAGCCTTCGCCATCGTCTGGGCGGTCGCCAGCACGACCGACGCGCCGCTGTCGGCTGCCATGTAGGCGAGGCGGTCCGCCGGATACTCCGGATCGAGCGGTACGTACGCACCGCCCGCTTTCCACACCGCCAGCAGCCCCACGACCATGTCCACCCCGCGCGGCAGGCACAGCCCCACCCGCGACTCCCGCCCCACACCGAGCCGGACCAGATACCGGGCCAACCGATTCGCCCGACCCTCCAACTCCCCGTACGACAACACGTCGGAACCGCACCGCACCGCCATCACATCCGGGTGGGCGGCGGCTCGCCTCGTGAACAGCTCAAGGGCGGAATCCGCCGCCCGGCGTCGACCGGTCTCGTTCCATGCCTTCACGACCAGCGAGCGTTCCGAGCCGTTCACCGTGTCCATTCGACTCACCGGAACGGAAGGAGCTTCGACGGCTCCTTCCAGAATCCGGAGGATTGATCGATGCGCGCCCTGCACCCAGGCGTGGTCGTAGAGGGTAGAACTCGCCTCCAGGGTGATCCGAATAGTCTCACCGTCCGGCGATTCGGACACGAGAACGCCGAATTCATCGGTCAGTCGATTCGACAGGCCGCGAAATAGGTCGTGGGCGGTTCCCCGGCACGATCCGAACCACAATTCTGTAGCGCCATCGGCCGGTTCGATACGCACGTACGGCCCGAAGTTCCGGTGGTCACCCTCCGCCCGGCCCAGCTCGCGGCGGAGCCGTTCCCCTCGGAATCGCTGGTGTTCCAGCACTCCGGCGATTTCACGGTCCGCCGCGCCCGCGAGCTCCGCCAGGCCCGCCCCGGGCCGTACCGGAAACCGGAGCGGCAGTGTGTCGGCCATCGCGCAGAGCGTCCGCCGGTCCTCGTCCCGCACCCGGCCCGAAATCGGAAGGCTCAGTACCGCTTCGTCCACCCCGGTCATCCGGGCGACGAAGGCCCCGACCGCCGCGATCACCCATCGCGTCCAGCCGACGCCGCTCCGGGAAGCCGCGGCGCGCAAGCGGGCCGTGGCAGCGGGCGTCAGGGTCTCCGACTCCCGCCGAATCCCTTCCCCGGCCCCTCCCCAGTCCCCGGCCTCGTCATCCGCACCGCCCGATCGGTAGCCCGGAATGCCGGTCGGCTCCGGGCGGTCGGCGCAGCGCTCGATCCAGTACGCCCGGTCGCGCGCGTACCGCTCCGACTCCAGGTAGGCCGCCTCCCGCTCCATGGCCGCACGCGGCGACGCGTAGCCCGGCTCGGCGACAGCGTCGCCCCGCGAGAGCGCCGTATACACCTCGGCGACGCGCCGCTCGATCAGCTCGCAAGCGAAGTCGTCCACCAACTGCCTGCTGTAGCAGTGCGACCAGAGATGACGGTCGGCGGCGAGCCGGTAGACGGCGTGGGAGAACGGCCGGCCCCCGGTGGCCCCGGCGTCCCGGATGCGGAGCGTTTCCGCCCGCATCAGCTCCTCCGCCGCGCGCCGCGGGTCGCTTTCGCCGCGCAGATCGACGACCGACAGCCCGTCCGCTTGTCCGGCCCCCGTGATGGGCCGGCCAGTTCCTTCGCCGTCCGTCGCGCTGTGCGTGCGCAGTAGCTCCGTCTCCTCGGTGACCAGCTTCAGCGCGCGGTCGAAGGTGTCGAGGTCGAGAGCGCCGGTCATGTCGACGTACCGATGGATCGCGTCGAGCACGCGGGAATTCCCCATTTCTCGCGTCGGCCATATGTCCTGCGGGTAGTGGTCCTGCCGGTAAACGTTCTGCCGGTAAAGGTCCTGCCCGTGAAAGTCCTGCCGGTGAGATTCCTGCCGATATTCGGACAGGGGCAGCGCGTCGCCGTTCCGGCCGTTCATCTTCTCCCCCTCAACGGGCAGCCCCGTGCCCGAAGCACCTGCCGTTGCCCAGCCGGGCCCTGCGCCGGCTGATCACCCTGCACTCATCCACACATCAGGCGGTATGGACCACCGCCGGCCCGCGCGACGCCTCGGGGGAAAGGCGGCACGGATTCGCGCACGTACGGACATTTTCTGTCCAGCGGCGTCGTCATCGACGCCTCTGATGGGCCGCCTTGGCGGCCCGCCCCCGTCCGACAGTCCAGCCGCCTCCGTACGTGAGCGGCGGAAGGTATCTGTGGTCACTGTGTTGCCGCGCACCGCTGCATGAGTGATGCGCCTTCCCCATATCCAACTCCTTGGAATTGGACAGCCTGGCCCCAGAGATGTCAACGAATGTGTTTGCGACGCGGTTGGACGCCTGTGTATTAGCTATGGATTCGATCAACCGGGCGGCTACCACTGTCCAATCGGAGATTTCGCACCACTTGGACACAGGATCGGACGGTCACCCGGCCGCCGTGGCCCGCCGCCCGCTTCCGCACCCGCACCCGCACCCGCACCCGCACCCGCACCCGCACGAAAAAGTTAGGCAAGGCAAGCCTAAGAAAGGTTACGATCTTCCTACGGACCGGCGCTCTCCTGCCCACCGACCACTGGTGCGAGGCGTGGTACGCGGCGACGGCCCGCACATGACGGCGATCGACGAGAGGACGGCCGGAGATGGGCCAGCTGCACGATCTCACCGCTCTGGAGCAGGGCGACGCGATACGGGCGGGGGAGCTGTCCCCCGTCGAGCTGACGAACCATTACCTGGAGCGTATCGACCGACTCGACGCCACCGTCGGCGCGTTCATCACGGTGACACCAGAGATCGCGCGGAAGCAGGCGGCCGAGGCGGAGCGGGTCGCCGTCGAAGCACGCCGCGAGGGAAGGGAGTTGCCGCCGCTGCACGGTGTTCCGGTACCGGTGAAGGACTTCACCGATGTGGCAGGCGTGCGCTGCACGATGGGTTCGGCCGCGCTCGTGGACCGTGTGCCGACCGTGGACGACCATGTGGTCACCAAGCTCCGTGCGGCCGGCACCGTCCTGCTCGGCAAGACCAACACCCCCGAGTTCGCTCTCCCGCCGTACACCGAGAACCGGGTGGCTCCGCCCGCCCGCACCCCGTGGAACCTCGAACGCTCGGCCGGCGGAACGAGCGGCGGCGCGGCGACGGCGGTCGCCTCCGGGCTGGCGCCCGTCGCGCACGGCACGGACAGCGGCGGCTCGATCCGCATCCCCTCGTCCGCCTGCGGAGTCTTCGGTCTCAAGCCGAGCCGCGGCCGGGTCAGCAGCGGCCCCACGCGGCATGAGGTCAGTGGCATGGGCACGTCGGGCCCCCTGGCCCGTACGGTCGCGGACGCGGCGGCGCTCCTCGATGTGCTGGCCGGTCCGATGCCCGGCGACACGTTCACCGCACCCGCGCTGCCGCCCGGGGAGACCTTCGCCGGGCAGGCGCTCCGCCGCCCGAAGGCGCTGCGCGTCGCCTGCATGCCCGAGCCGACCGTACCGGGCGTGTCGGTCCACCCCGACTGCCGCAAGGCCGTGGACGAGGCGGCCGATCTGCTGCGCGAACTCGGCCACACCGTCGAGGAGGCGGCACCGCCCGCGGTGAGCGCCGGGGCCGGCGCCGCCCTCCTGGACGTATGGAAGGTGATGGCCGCGACCAGCCCGGTGCCGCCGGGCTCCGAGGAGTTGCTGACGCCGCTGACGCGCTATCTGCGCGCGGAAGCCGCAGGGGTGTCGGGGGCGACATACGCCCAGGGCCTCCAGGAGATGCGGAAGCTGGGCCAGCTGATCGCCGACACCATCCAGCCCGTCGGCACGGGCTACGACATCATCCTCACCCCGACCCTGGCCCAACCCCCGGTCCCAGTGGGCTCGTTGCACGACGACGCGAACCCGGCCAACGGCTTCGAGCGGATGAGCGCGTTCACCCCGTACACCATGCTCTACAACGCGTCCGGCCAGCCCGCCGCCAGCGTCCCGCTGCACTGGAACGCCGACAACCTCCCCATCGGCGTCATGCTCGCCGCCCGCTACGGCGACGAGGCCACCCTCATCTCCCTCTCCGCCCAACTGGAGGAGGCCCGCCCCTGGGCGGCCCGCGTCCCCGCGCTGTGGTGAGAAGCCCGCGGGGCATGGCCCCCGCTTCCCGACACGCGTGCGGCTGACGCGGGCCGCCGATACGGTCAGGAGCGCTGCGAGAGCGCCTGCTTGACCAGCGTGCGGCCGAAGTCCCACATCAGGCCGCTGTCCCCGTTGCCGTGTGCGTCGTCCATGACGGCGGTGAAGGCGTCGACGAAGCGGTCCACGTCCGCTTCGTCGATGACCAGCGGCGGGATCAGCTTGATGACTTCCAGGTGGTCGCCGGAGACCTGGGTGAGGATGCGGTGCTTCTGGAGCAGCGGCACGACGACCATCTGGGCGAAGAGGCCCTTGCGCGCCGCCTGGAGCATCGCCCAACGGCTGCGCAGGCCCAGCGACTTGGGCTTGCCGAACTCGATGCCGATCATCAGGCCGCGACCGCGCACCTCGTGCAGCAGCTCGTACTTGTCCACGAGCGCCGCGAGCCTGCCGCGCAGCAGGTCTCCGGTGTGCCGGGCGCGCGCGATGATCTGCTCGTCCTCCATCACGCTGAGGACCGCGAGCCCCGCCGTCATGGCCTGGGCGTTGGAGCCGAAGCTGGCGGAGTGGACGAGGACCCGGTCCATGGAGGAGTAGACCTTCTTGAAGATCCAGTCCTTGCCGAGGGTCGCGCCGACCGGTACGTAGCCGCCCGAGAGCGACTTCGCGACGCACACCAGGTCGGGCTCCACGCCCTCCTCGTGCTGGTAGGCGAAGAAGTCGCCGGTGCGGCCGATGCCGGTCTGCACCTCGTCGGCGATCAGCAGCGCCTTGTGGCGGCGCAGCAACTCCTGTGCGGCGCGCAGAAATCCGGGCGGTGTCTCGTGGACGCCCTTGCCCTGGATCGGTTCGACGACGAATCCGGCCACGTCGCCGCGCGCCAACTCCCGTTCCAGTGCGGCCAGGTCGCCCATCTCGATGGCGGTGTCGGGCAGCAGCGGCGCGAAGCCGTCGCGGAATCCGTCCTCGCCGTTGACCGAGAGCGAACCGGTCGTCAGCCCGTGGAAGGCGTGGGTGCAGTAGAGGATTCTCGTCTTCCCCGTCGCGTACCGCGCGAACTTCAGCGCGGTCTCCACGGCCTCCGTGCCGCTGTTGCCGAAGAAGACGCGGTCGAGGTGGGGGGCGTACGACAGCAGCTTCTCCGCGAACAGGCCGGGCAGCGGCTGGCAGTCGAAGCGTGTGAGGTCGGCGAGCTGGGCGTCGAGCACGTCGTGCAGCGCCTTGCGTACGACGGGGTGGTGCCGGCCCACGCCCATGACGCCGAACCCGGCGAGCATGTCCAGGTAGTCGTTGCCGTCCGCGTCCCAGAAGTGCGCGCCCTCGGCCCGTTCGTATACTTTGTCGAAGCCGATGGTGTGCAGCATGCGCGGCAGTTGGTGGTTCACATACTTCGCGTGCAGTTCGTACCGCTCACCGCCGCGCTCCGCGAGGAGCTTCCCGAGGTCGAAGCCCTGCGGTCCGTCGGCTGTCATAGGTGGTTCTCCTCGCTGATCTCGGACGCCCCCGCCGCTGCGGGGGCTGTGGTGCGGGCCAGGGCGGCGCTGACGCGCCCGGCCATCTCGGCGGGGGTGAGCCCGATGTCGGCCAGTACCTCGCCGCGCTTGGCGTGTGCCAGGAACTGCGGCGGGATGCCGAAGGTGCGCACCGGCAGGTCCACCCCCGCGTCGCCGAGCGCCTGCGCAACGGCCGAACCGACGCCGCCAGTACGGCTGTTGTCCTCCACGACCGCCACGACCCGGTGGCGGGCGGCGAGCGCGGGCAGCGCCTCGTCGACGGGTTTGACCCAGCGCGGGTCCACGACGGTGCAGCCCGTGCCGCGCGCTTGGAGCAACTCGGCTATTTCCAGGCCGACTTGGGCCATGGTTCCCACGGTGACGAGCAGGACGTCCGTACGGCCGCCCGCTTCCCCCTTCGCCCCCTTCTCCGGCCGGGCCAGCACATCCATCCCCCCGACCCTGCCGACCGCGGGTATCGGCTCGCCCACCGTCTCCTTGGGGTAGCGGATGACGGTCGGCGCGTCGTCGACGTCCAGCGCCTCGCGCAGTTGTGCCCGGAGCTGGTCGGCGTCGCGCGGCGCGGCGATCCGCAGACCGGGTACGACCTGGAGGACCGACATGTCCCACATGCCGTTGTGCGACGCCCCGTCGGTCCCCGTGACCCCGGCCCGGTCCAGGACGAACGTAACGCCGCACTGGTGCAGCGCCACGTCCATCAGGACCTGGTCGAAGGCGCGGTTGAGGAAGGTCGCGTACACCGCGAAGACCGGGTGCAGCCCGCCCGTGGCGAGCCCGGCCGCCGAGACGGCGGCGTGCTGCTCGGCGATGCCGACGTCCCAGACCCGGTCGGGGAAGGCCGCGGCGAATTTCGTCAGCCCCACGGGGTGCAGCATCGCGGCCGTGATCGCCACGACGTCGGGCCGCTCGGCCCCGATCCGCGCCATCTCGTCCCCGAACACCGAGGTCCAGGACTGCCCGCCCGAGGGTGCGAGGGGTTCGCAGGTGAGCGGGTCCATCGCGGCGACCGTATGAAAGCGGTCGGCCTCGTCCTCCAGGGCGGGGCGGTAGCCGCGGCCCTTCTCGGTGAGGCAGTGTACGAGCACGGGTCCGTGGAACCTTCTGGCGCGGCGCAGCGCCGATTCGACCGCGGCGATGTCGTGCCCGTCGATGGGGCCGACGTACTTCAGGCCGAGGTCCTCGAACATGCCCTGCGGGGCGAAGGCGTCCTTGAACCCCTTCTTCGCGCCGTGCAGGGACTCGTACAGCGGCTGCCCGACGACGGGGGTGCGCTGGAGAACCTCCTTGCCCCAGGACAGGACGCGTTCGTAGCCGTCGGTCGTGCGGAGCGTGGCGAGGTGGTTGGCCAGACCGCCGATGGTCGGCGCGTACGAGCGTTCGTTGTCGTTGACGACGATGATCAGCGGGCGGTCTCTGGCCGCGGCGATGTTGTTGAGCGCTTCCCAGGCCATGCCGCCGGTGAGCGCCCCGTCGCCGATCACCGCGACGACGTGGTCGTCCCGGCCCAGCACCTGGTTGGCCTTGGCGAGGCCGTCGGCCCAGCCGAGGACCGTGGAGGCGTGGCTGTTCTCGATGACGTCGTGCTCGGACTCGGCGCGCGAGGGGTAGCCGGAGAGGCCGCCCTTGCCGCGCAGCTTGGAGAAGTCCTGTCGCCCGGTGAGCAGTTTGTGTACGTAGCTCTGGTGCCCGGTGTCCCACAGGATGCGGTCGGCGGGCGATTCGAAGACGCGGTGGAGGGCGACGGAGAGTTCCACCACGCCGAGGTTGGGACCGAGATGGCCGCCGGTCGCGGCCACGGCGTGCACGAGGAACTGGCGTATCTCCTCCGTGAGCCGGCCGAGGCTTTCCGCGGGCAGCGCCTTCAGGTCATGCGGGCCTTTGATGTTCTCCAACAGCGACACCGACATCCCCTCCTCGTCTGGTTCAGCCCACGGTGACGTCGGGCGTCCCGGAGCGGGCCCCCGCCGCCTCCATCTGCTCGGCGATCTTCATCGCCTCGTCGATGAGGGTCTCGACGATCTTCGATTCGGGGACGGTCTTGATGACCTCGCCCTTCACGAAGATCTGCCCCTTGCCGTTGCCGGAGGCCACACCCAGATCCGCCTCACGCGCCTCGCCCGGACCGTTGACCACACAGCCCATCACCGCGACACGCAGCGGCACCTCCATGCCCTCCAGCCCCGCCGTGACCTCCTCGGCGAGCTTGTACACATCCACCTGCGCCCGCCCGCACGACGGACACGAGACGATCTCCAGACCCCGCTGCCGCAGGCCCAGGGACTCCAGGATCTGGTTGCCGACCTTGATCTCCTCCACCGGAGGAGCCGACAGCGACACCCGGATCGTGTCCCCGATCCCCTCGCTCAACAGCGCACCGAAGGCCACCGCCGACTTGATCGTCCCCTGGAACGCCGGCCCCGCCTCCGTCACCCCCAGATGCAGCGGATAGTCGCACTGCGCCGCCAGCTGCCGGTACGCGTTGACCATCACCACCGGATCGTTGTGCTTCACCGAGATCTTGATGTCCCGGAAGCCGTGCTCCTCGAACAGCGAGCACTCCCACAGCGCCGACTCCACCAATGCCTCAGGCGTCGCCCGCCCGTACTTCTGGAGCAGCCGCCTGTCCAGCGACCCCGCGTTCACCCCGATCCGGATCGGCGTCCCCGCATCCGAGGCCGCCCTCGCGATCTCCTTCACCTTGTCGTCGAACTGCCGGATGTTCCCCGGATTCACCCGCACCGCCGCACAGCCCGCGTCGATCGCCGCGAACACATACTTCGGCTGGAAATGAATATCCGCGATCACCGGAATATTCGACTTCCGCGCGATCACCGGCAACGCGTCCGCGTCATCCTGCGACGGACACGCCACCCGCACGATCTGACAACCCGACGCCGTCAACTCGGCGATCTGCTGCAACGTCGCACCGACATCCGCCGTCACCGTCGTCGTCATCGACTGCACCGAAACCGGCGCGTCGCCTCCGACGGCCACGGACCCGACCTGGATCTGGCGGCTGACCCGGCGGTCGGCGAGCTTGATCGGTACGGACGGCATTCCAAGTGAAATCGCAGTCATCTTGCGAGCAACCCCATGGTGTGGATCAAGGACCCGAGTTCGGCGGGCTCCGGTGTTCGAGATTACGGCACGGGATCAGTCGGAAGCACATCCCGCCCCAGTGGCCACCCAAATGTAGACGGCCGGACACATAGCGCGTCCGGCCGCCTCAATCGGGTCTTTCGCCGCACTTTCGAGCGGTACGGCCGTACGGTCGACGCGCCAGGCCGCTAGGTGAGCCGCACGGGGTTGACGACGTCCGCGACCAGGACCAGCAGTGTGAAGCAGATGAAGACGCCCGCGACCACGTAGGCGACCGGCATCAGCTTCGCGACGTCGAAGGGGCCGGGGTCGGGGCGGCGGAAGACGCGGGCGAAGGCGCGGCGCACGGACTCCCACAGCGCGCCCGCGATGTGCCCGCCGTCCAGCGGGAGCAGCGGGAGCATGTTGAAGAGGAAGAGCGACAGGTTGAACCCGGCGACCAGGAAGAGCATGGTCGCGACCTGCTGGGACGGCGGGATATTGAGGTTGAAGACCTCGCCGCCGACGCGGGCGGCGCCCACGACGCCCATCGGGGAGTCGGCCTTGCGCTGGCCCCCGTCGAAGGCCGCGTCCCACAGGTCCGGGATCTTCCCGGGCAGGGCGATCAGCGATTCGACGCCGGAGGCGACCATGTCGCCCATGCGGTCCACGGACTGCCCGAAGGACTGCTGGACGATGCCCGGCGCGGGGCTGAAGCCGAGGAAGCCGGCCGTGACGTACTGGCCCACGATCGGCTTGCCCTTGCCGTCGTACTTCTGGACCTGGTTGGGGATGAGGTCGGCGCGCAGTTCCTTGCGCTGCCCGTCGCGCTCGACGGTGATGGTCGCCGTGCCCGTGGTCTTGCGGATGTCGTCCTGGAGCGCCGACCAGTCGTCGATCTTGTGCCCGTTGAAGCCGACGATCTTGTCCTTCGGCTGGAGGCCGGCGGCCTTGGCGGGCGACGGCTTGGCCCCGGCCGGGCACTTGTCGGTCTTGGCCTGGGCGGAGACCACGCATTCGGAGACCGAGGAGACCTGGGTGGTCTGGGTGTTGACGCCGAACGTCATCATCACGCCGAGGAAGATCGCGACGGCCAGGACCAGGTTCATGAACGGCCCGGCGAACATCACGATCACGCGCTTCCAGGGCTTGCGCGTGTAGAAGAGCCGCGACTCGTCGCCCGGCTCCAGCTCCTCGAAGGCCGCCGAGCGGGCGTCCTCGATCATGCCGCGCCACGGCGAGGTGGAGCGCGCCGTGATCCGGCCGTCCTCGCCGGGCGGGAACATCCCGATCATGCGGATGTAGCCGCCGAGCGGGATGGCCTTCACGCCGTACTCGGTGTCGCCCTTCTTCCGCGAGAAGATCGTCGGCCCGAAGCCGACCATGTACTGCGGCACGCGGATGCCGAAGAGTTTCGCGGTCGAGAGGTGGCCGAGCTCGTGCCACGCGATCGAGAAGAGCAGGCCCACCACGAAGACGACTATCCCCAGGATGGTCATCAGTGTTGTCATGCGCGAGCCTCCGAGGTTGCGTGCGCTGTACGAGCGGTACGGGCGGCCAGTTCACGGGCCCGGGAGCGGGCCCAGGTCTCGGCCTGCAAGACGTCCGCGACCGAGAGGCGGGTTCCCGAAATGGGTTTTCCGTGTTCCGAAACCACTTCCGCGACGGTATCGACAATCCCTGTGAACGGCAGCCGCCCGGCGAGGAAGGCGGCGACGCACTCCTCGTTGGCCGCGTTGAAGACGGCGGGCGCGGTGCCGCCGAGCTCGCCGACGTGGCAGGCGAGGCCTACGGAGGGGAACGCGTCGGTGTCGAGCGGCAGGAACTCCCAGGTGTGGGCCTTGGTCCAGTCCACGCCGGGTGCGGCGTCGGGGACCCGCTCCGGCCATCCCATGCCCAGCGCGATCGGCATCCGCATGTCGGGCGGGCTGGCCTGGGCGAGCGTCGAGCCGTCCGTGAACTCCACCATCGAGTGGATGTAGGACTGCGGATGGACCACGACCTCGATGCGGTCGAAGGGGACGTCGAACAGCAGATGCGCCTCGATGACCTCCAGCCCCTTGTTGACGAGGGTGGCGGAGTTGATGGTGACGACGGGGCCCATGTCCCAGGTGGGGTGGGCGAGCGCCTGCTCGCGGGTGACGGCTCCGAGCTGGTCCTTGGTGCGGCCGCGGAACGGGCCGCCGGAGGCGGTGACGACGAGCTTGCGGACCTCGCGGGGCGCGCCGCCGAGCAGGGCCTGGAAGAGCGCGGAGTGCTCGGAGTCGACGGGCACGATCTGGCCGGGCCTGGCGGCGGCCTTGACCAGCGGGCCGCCGGCGATCAGGGACTCCTTGTTGGCGAGGATGAGGACCCGGCCCGCTTCGAGGGCGGCGAGGGTGGGCGCGAGGCCGATGGAGCCGGTGATGCCGTTGAGGACGGAGTGGCACTCGGTGCGGGCCAGCTCGGTGGCCGCGTTCGGGCCCGCCAGAATCTCCGGCAGCGGCTCGGCGCCGTATCGCGCGGTGAGGGCCGCGCGCAGGCCGGCGGCCTTGTCGGCCTGGGCGACGGCCACGGCGTCCACCCGGAGCCGGTGCGCCTGTTCGGCGAGAAGGTCCACCCGGCCGCCGGCGGCCGACAGGGCGGTCACCCGGAAGCGCTCGGGGTTGCGGAGGACGACATCGATGGCCTGCGTGCCGATCGAACCGGTCGAGCCGAGGATGACGATGGAGCGGGGACCGCTCGGGCTTTCACCCGGGGCGTCGGCCGGGGCGAATCGAAGGTGCGGGTCAGCGAGGGAGTCCGTCATCCCCCCATTGTTGCCGCATCCCTCCCTGCCGCGGCACCGCGTCCCCCGGAACGGTCACCACCCGCCCCACGGGCCTCAGCCGGGCGCGGCGCGCGGCTGAGGCCGGGGCGTCGCCCGTCAGTGGATGGGCCGGTGCAGGTTGTCGGTGCGGGCCGGGCCGGGGGTGGCGTCCGCGATCCAGGGGCCGTCGCCGCTGGGGTCGACGACGCCGCTCTCCAGCCACGCGTACGTACCGGACATGACGCCGGAGACGACCTTGCGGTCGAGGTCGTCGGTGTTGGTCCACAGCCGCCCGAACAGCTCTTCCGTCCGGATGCGGGCCTGCTCGCAGAAGGCGTCGGCGAGCTGGTACGCCTCCGCTCCGTGGTCGCCCTGGGTGCGCAGCATCTCGGCCCGTACGCACGCGGCGCTCATCGCGAAGAGCTCGGCGCCGATGTCGACGATCCGGCTCAGGAAGCCCTGTTTGGTCTCCATCCGTCCCTGCCAGCGGGACATGGCGTAGAAAGTGGAACGGGCGAGCTTGCGGGCCGCGCGCTCGGTGTAGCGCAGGTGGCCGCTGAGGTCGCGGTGGCCGGGCGGGGAGAACTCGGCGTAGGAGTTCGGGAGCTGTCCGGGTCCGGCGACGAGCTTGGGCAGCCAGCGGGCGTAGAAGGCGCCTGCCTTGGCGGCAGCCCGGCCCTTGTCGGTGAGCGAGGTGTCGGGGTCGATGAGGTCGCCGGCGACCGAGAGGTGGGCGTCGACGGCCTCGCGGGCGATGAGCAGGTGCATGATCTCGGTGGAGCCCTCGAAGATCCGGTTGATCCGCAGATCGCGCAGGACCTGTTCGGCGGGGACCGCGCGTTCGCCGCGGGCCGCGAG
>NZ_JBHVHQ010000062.1:0-19135 GCF_042800135.1 Streptomyces sp. NPDC057654
CGCAGTAAGTGAACTCCGGCGTTCTGGCCGGATTTTTGCGATTTCTCCGTTTCTTTCCGACCAGTTCGCGGCGACGGTCGGTGCCCGCCCGATGGCGGTCGGTCGAGCATTGTCGATCTGTCCGTTACTCGCTAGTAACGAGCCCCTTGTGCCTCGGCCGGGAATGGACCACGATCGGCCAAGCTCGGTCCATTCCCGAAGCCCGGCAGCCGGTCGGCGCGTTGGGGCGTGGGTCCCCACCGGGCGGCCGGCGGCGCCGCCACCGGTCTGTGGACAGGGGGGTCTCCGCCGCCATCGGCGGGGCCTGTCCAGCAGGTTGCGCGGGAGCGCGGCCAGTGGTTGTCGCTCGGGGGTGATCGCCAATGGATTCGGAACGCAGCGCGCCTCCGATGACGGCGCTCTCCTTCCCGAGGACGTAGCACTTCTCCCATCCCGGATAACGGCCGACTCAAGTAGCGCGGCCCGTACCGGAGATGTACGTCCGAGAAGGAGGAAAGTCATGGAGTCCCTGGCTCGTGGCGGGACCAGATGGAAGCGGTTCGCCGTCGTCATGGTGCCGAGCGTCGCCGCAACGGCAGCGATAGGAATGGCCCTCGCACAGGGGGCGCTCGCGGCCTCGTTCAGTGTGTCGGGACAGCAGTTCAAGGTCACGGCCTCGCACCTCGTGGGTGAGGACTTCGTCCAGTACGGAGCAGCTGATACGGCCAGTTCGGGCGAGGAAAAGAACAAGCCGGTGGCCGTGGTCGGCTTCAAATCGGCAACGATCAATGATCTCTGCCAGTCCGTGGTCGTGCCGGTGCCGCTCATCGGCGACATGACGATGAGACTGACAGCGGGCGGCGAGAAGCCGGTCGAAGCCAAGACGCTGTACATCGACGCCGACGACCTGCACGCTGACGCGAAGTTCACAAACATCGATATCGGCGTGGACGTGGACAAGACCAGGACCGGACCGTCGGCGGGCGACAAGGTAAAGGGCAAGTACAAGCCCGGTTCGTTCGCCCAACAGGCTGACTCTGTGGTGTTCGACAACGTCGAGCAGCGTGCTTGGGCGACTACCGCCGGCACGTTCACGCTCAAGGGCCTGCACATGAGCGTCAGCAAGGGCGCCGGCGCTGAGTGCAAACTGAAGAAGAAGTGAACGGACGGGTGCGGGGCGGCGACTGTCCCCTCGCACCCGTGCGCCGGCTTCCGTCGAGCCCGCGCACCCGCTCACGTATCACCGATTCGCCAGTCCTGAGGAGCTGTACGACATGAGCGCCGACACGCGACCGCGGCTGATCGACACACTTGGCCGAATGCGCCGATCGTTCCGAGGATGGCGCGGACAACGCCCCTTCTGGGCCGGCCTGCTGACGCTGCTGGCCGGTGTCCCGATCATGTACGTCCCTTATCAGAACCTCACCCTCGGTTCGCTGACCGTCCGGCTGGCCACTACGGCGGGTGCAGGTTCGCTGATCATCGGCATTCTGTTGATCGTGCTGGGTCTGACCATGTGGTTCCAGCCCGCGTCCCGCGTGTTCGCCGGTGTCGCGGCGATCCTGCTGGCGCTGGTCTCCCTGGTCGTCTCGAACTTCGGCGCCTTCCTGATCGGCTTTCTCCTGGGACTCATAGGCGGCGCGCTCGGGGTCTCCTGGGCGCCGGGCATCAAGCCGGCGCGCAAGTCGCCGTCCGAGCCGACTGCCGCGATGGGCGCCGAGATGAGCGCCGACGACGGCGAACAGCACACGGGAACGCAGCCCGCTGAGGGCGGAGAGAACACCGGTAAGGGCGGTTCCCTGGGCGGTGACCTGCCAGGGGCGAGCCCGATGAACGGGAGGTACCGTGCCGCCTGATGAGGAACAGGACGGGCGAGGCGCAGAGGCCGCCGCCGGCCGGGGCAGAACCGGTCCGCGGCACGCCGCGCCGAGGAAGACGCTGCTGACTCGGTTCCACGTGCCCGCGGGCAAGGCGATCGCCATCGCCGCGATGCCCAGCGCGGTGTTGATGGGTCTGGGCTTCACGCCCCAGCTGGCTCAGGCCAAGCCGCTGCCGAAGAATCCGTTTCAGGACGGGCCGTGCGTCACGGCGCCGGACCAGAAGGCGGACGACGACGGCAAGGACAAGAAGGACGACAAGTCCAAAGACGGTAAGTCCAAGGACGATAAAGGCGACAACAAAGCCAAGGACAAGCCCAAAGGCGAGAAAACGGTCACCGGCACGGTCGACACCGCTCCGTCCCCGAGCGCCTCCGGCGACAAGGAAACCAAGGGAGAAGGCAAGGGAGAAGGCAAGGGAAAGGCCGAGGACAAGAGCCCCTCCGCCTCTCCCCACAGCGCCACCCCCTCGCCCTCCGCCACCCACAACCCCCTCGACCCGCTGGGAGTCGGCGACAAGATCAAGGACCTCCTCAACGGGGGCCATGGCAACGACGCCGGCAAGTCCGTTCAGCAGCCGGCCCCGCCGAGCCCGACGGCCACCCCGACGACCGGCGGGAATTCCGCGGCGGACCAGAAGCCTTCCGACCAGAAGCCCTCGGGGCAGGAACCTTCCCCCGACAAGACTTCCGGTGATTCACCGTCCGACAAGGCCGATGAGGGCGACAAGAGGGACGACAAGAAGGCCGACGAGAAGGCCGACAAGAAGGATCCTTCTCCCGACCCCACCCCGACCTCCTCGTCCACCGCCTCCCCGACCCCGGACGCCGACGGCAAGAAGCCGTACCCCTGCGTCGTGGAGAAGAAGTCCGACGGCAAGGACGAGCAGACGCCCGTAGGGCTGCCGAATCAGCCGTGGACCCTGAAGTCCGATCTGATCACCATGCACAACCTCCAGTACCACGGCGTGGTGAACCTCCACACGGCCGACGGCCGGACCGTGCAGGCGCTGAAGTTCACGATGAACTCGGCGACCATCCGCAACCTCGACCAGACGGCCGATCAGGGCGTGGGCGGCAAGAGGACGTATGTACGCGGCGGAAAGGGGACCACCTCCACCATCGACGGAGGGGTCACCATGTACACGGAGAGCCTGAAAGGGAATCTCTTCGGGCTGCTGCCCGTCACCTTCACCCCTGACTTTCCCCCGCCCATCACGCCGCCGGAGATCTTCTTCACCGACTTCACCGCCATCCAGGCGGGCCAGTTCGGCGGCACCCTGCGCATTCCGGGGCTGCACAGCGGAATGGAGTGACCGCTGTACGCAAAGTGCCGGGAAACGTCACCCACGACGTTCCCCGGCACTCGTGCTTCACCGGCTCACTGGCTCACCGGCCCCCGGCGCGTACTACTACCGCGCCCCAGTCCGTACCGGCTCCTCCGAGCCGGCCTCGGAACCGGCCGGGCCCTCCGTGCCGCCCACCGGGGCGACCGCGAAGCGCCGACCCGGCATCCACCAGTTCCAGCGGCCCATCAGGCGCATGGCCGCCGGTACGAGCAGCAGGCGTACGAGCGTGGCGTCGAGGAGGATGGCTATCGCCATGCCGAACCCGAGCTGCTGCATGGGGACGATGCCGGTGAAGCCGAAGGACCCGAAGACCGCGACCATCAGCAGCGCGGCGCCGGAGATCAGCGGCGCCGTACGGGTCAGGCCGCGCGCGACCGAGACGGTGTTGTCGCCCGTCGCCAGGTACTCCTCGCGGACCCGGCCGAGCAGGAAGACCTCGTAGTCCGTGCTGAGGCTGAACAGCAGCGCCAGCAGCAGCACCGGCACGAAGTTCTGGAGGTAGTTGGTCTTCTCGAAGCCGAGCAGGCCGGTGCCGAAGCCGTGCTGGAAGACCAGGACGAGGACGCCGTACGTCGCGCCGATCGACACCAGGTTCATGGCGATGGCCTTGAGCGGCAGCAGCAGCGAACGGAACGTCAGCAGCAGCACCACGTACACGGCGACGAGCATGAGCAGGATGACGGCCGGGAGTTTGTCCTGGATAACCCGGTTGGCGTCGATGCCCTCGGCCGTCTCGCCGCCCACCACGGCGTGCAGCGGCCCCGTCAGGCCCCGCGCCTCGTCCTGTACCTGCTTCAGCAGGGTGCGCGCGGCGTCCCCGGCGGCCCGGTCGTCCATGATCACTTCGAGGACGGTCTTCCGGTCGTCCGACGCCGCGAAGTGACGGACGGTGTCGCGGGCGTCCGCGGGCAGCCGGCCCAGGACCGAGCCGTTGAGCGCGGCGAAGGGCTTGTCGGGGGAGGCGGCCCGCAGCGTGCCGACGGCGGAGTCGACCCGTACGACGTGCGGGAGCTTTCGCAGCCGGTCGCTGAGCCCCACCACCTGCGTCGCCTGGTCCGTCTCGCCGAGCGGGCGGTCGGAGGCGACGACCACCTGGATGGGAGAGGTCTGGCCGACGCCGAACGCGTCCTGTACGTGGTCGTAGCCGACGCGTACGGGCGAGGAGCCGGGCAGGATGCGCGCGTCGGGGGAGAAGGTGCGCAGCTGCGCGGCGGGCGCGGCCAGCGCGATCAGCACCACGGCGCTGCCCGCGAGGAAGAGCACGGGGCGTCCCATGACCCGCAGGGCGATCCGGTACCAGCGGCTGGACTCCTCGTTCTCCGGTCCGTTGCGGGCCCCGCTCAGCCATCGCGGCAGCCGCACCCGGCCGGCGTTGATCCGCTCGCCCAGCAGATGCAGCAGGACCGGCAGGAAGAGCACGGCGGTCAGCACGGAGAACGCGACCACGACGATGGAGCCGAGGGCGATGGAGAGGATGACGTTGAGATCGATCAGGAACAGGGTGCACATCGCCAGCACGACGGTGATGCCGGAGGCGATGACGGTGTGGCCGGAGGTGCGCAGCGTGGCGGCCACCGCCGCCTCGACGGACTGGCCTCCGGCCAGCTGTTCCTTGAACCGGGTGACCATGAAGAGCGAGTAGTCCACCCCGACGCCGAGCCCCAGCATGGTGGCGGCGTTCTCGACGAAGACCGAGAGCTCGTAGTGCTGGGCGATCGGGGAGAGCAGGCCGAGGGTGAAGACGATGGCGCTGACCCCGACCGCCAGCGAGACCAGGGCGGCGACCACGCTGCGGAAGAGCAGCAGCAGAATGATGATGATCAGCGGCATCGTGATCAGTTCGGCCTTCATCAGGCTCTGCTGGCTCAGGTCGTTGACCTCTCCCCAGAACGACGACGGGCTCACCAGGGAGACGTCCATGCCCTGCGGCCCGAAGCGGTCCGACAAGTCCTTCTGGATCTTGGGGAGTTCGCGGCGCGCGGTGCCGTCGTCGAGCGCGAGGGCCACCGAGTCGATGGCCGTCCGCTTGTCCTTGCCGAGGTAGGCGGAGCGGTTCTGGGCCGAGAGCGTGGTCCAGCCGTAGCTGTCCGTCGCCTTGAGCTTGGGGTCGGCGATCACCTGCTTCGCCACGGCCCGTACGCGCTTCTCGAAGTCGGCGGAGCCGGCGCTGTTGCGCTTGTCGTGCATGACCAGGGTGACGGTGGTCGCGCCGCGGCCCTTGAAGCCGTGTTCGAGCTCGGCCGCGGTGCGGGTCGAGTCGGCCCCGGCCGCGTACCAGCCGCCGCCGCTCAGCGAGTTCGCGATGGACATCGCCCCCAGCCCGCACACCGCCAGCGCCACGAGCCACACCCCCAGCAGCGGCCACCGCGCCCGGCCGATCAGCCGGGACGCGCGGGCGGCGAGGTCCGGGCGCGGTGGCCCGTCCGCGGGGTCGCCGTCCGCGGGCACGGGGGGAGTGGAGAGCTTTTTCGACATGTGAGGGCTCCCAGAGCCTGGAGGGATCGGGCGGCAGTGGGGGATGGTGGAAAGTGGAAAGCGGAAATACTCTGAGTCGAATAGCGACTCTCAGTCGGTGAGTATCCTTGGGGGCACTATGGCAGTCAAGTCCAGACGTGAGGAATACGCGGCCCTCACCCGCGCCGCGCTCTTGGAGGCGGCTTCGGGCCTGTTCGCGGAGAAGGGGTTCGACGCGACGTCCATCGACGACCTCGCCGCGGCGGCGCGGGTCAGCAAGGGCGCCGTCTACCACCACTTCGCGGACAAGCGGGCCATCTTCGACGAGGTGTTCCGGGTCGCCCAACGCGAAGCCATCGAGCAGGTTCTGACGGAGGCGCTGGCCGGCGCGGGGGCGAACGGCACGCCGTGGGACGTCGCGTCCGAGGCGGTACGGGCGTTCCTGCGCGGCTATGTGGCCGACGAGAACAAGCGGTCGCTGCTGCGGCAGTCCGCCGAGGTCCTCGGGGTGCGGCGGTGCCGCGAGATCGACGAGGAGCTGGCGCTGCCCCATATGAAGGGGCTGCTGGAGACCGTACGGGCGCGTGGCGAGCTCCAGCCGGTGGCGCTGGACGCGACGGCCGTCGTCGTCTTCGGCACCCTCTGCGAGGCGGCCACGTCGGTGGCGTTCGCGCGCAACCCCACCGAGACGTGTCAGGAAATGTCGGTCGTGGTCGGCCACATGCTGGACGGCCTGCGCAAAGCACCGGACTGAGCGCCGTACCAGGAGTGCGGACGTACGGACGTATGGGTGTACTGGCGTACGGGCGTCAAGCCGCACCCGGCGTGAGCGCGCGGCGGGCCGGGCGCGGCGTCATCGTGTGACGCCCCGCCCGGCCCTCTGCCGGGCACGGCTCCCTGTCGGGGGAGGTCAGGAAGCCGCTTCGGGGCCCCGGCGGTTCCGGGCCGCGTCGCTCGCGGCGCGGTTGCGGGTCGCCAGTTTGCGGAGCCCGCCGATGAGCACGAGCGGCCGTTCCAGTTCCGCTGCCAGTCGGCGGGGCAGCGGGCGGGTGGCGCTGTGCGCGTTGACGGCGACGTTGCGCTTGACCGGGGCGCCGGAGAGGATCTCCGCGGTCATCCGTGCGGTGAGCGCGCCGAACAGCAGCGACGCGTAGACGAGTTGCGGCACGCTGTAGCCGTCCTCGCCCAGGTGTTCGCGCGCGTTCTTGAGCATCTCCAGCGGGATGAACCGGGTGGGGATCACGCGGAAGAGCAGCGTCCAGATGACCGCGTGATCGACCTGGTGCGCCGTGACCCGGCCGTCGAAGGGCACGGACCCCGCGCGCCGGTAGTCGTAGAACCGGATGTACTGGGTGCCGGCCATGTCGTACCCCGTGAGCACGGGCACGCGGGCCCGCGCCGCGGCGCGGTGCAGCTGGTACTTGGCCCGCCAGCCCGAGCGTTCGGTGACGTCGACGCCGTCGACGACCACCGAGCACCCCGCGACCAGCTTGTCCGCGTTCTCCTCGGTGATGCCCTCCGGCACGGTCTCGGCCTCGGCGTGCGGGTTGATGGCCCGTACGCGCTCGGCGGCCACCTCCGCCTTGTGGCGGCCGATGTCGGCGTAGGCGGCGTGCTGCCGGTTGAGGTTGTTCAGCTCGAAGCTGCCGGTGTCGGCCATGACGAAGCGCTGCACGCCGATACGGGCCAGCGGCTCCACGGCGGCTCCGCCGGTCGATCCGCAGCCGGCGATCAGCACCCGGGCCTCGCCGAGCCGCTGCTGGGCGACCGAGGAGATGAAACCGCGGTTCCGCTCGGTGAACTCCGCGTAGAACGCCTCGCGGTCCGCCGCGGAGGCCGCCGGAGCGGCGGGTTCCACGGCCTCGGGCTCCGACGTCGCGTCGGATATCGAAGTCTCGGTCGTCATTACGCCGCCACCTCGATGTGCTGCACCGAGCCGGAGAGTTCGGACAGCAGATCCCGTACGGCCCGGAAAGGGGCCTCCGCCGCCGCGGCCCGCTGGACCACGGCGCTGCGGCGGACCGTCTCCTCCGGCGAGGGGAGATGCGCGAGGAAGGGATAGACCTTCTCGCGGGTGACGTACATGGGGTGCATGAGTTCCTTCAGGCCGAGGCGGGGCGTCGTCCCGTCCAACAAGTGGACGTCGAGGCCCAGGAGGACCAGATGGCGCAGCGCCACATGCTTCTCCACGTCGCCGATCAGCATTCTGGTGGTGTGGCGCTCCTGGCAGAGGATTCCCGAGATGCCGGCCAGCAGCCCCAGCATGACCCGCAGCCGCATGGTCCGGTCGGTGAGCGAATGCGCCTGCACGAAGCGCTTCACTTCCCGTACGGAGTGGGTGGTCATGCCGTCCGAGGGCTGGAGCAGCGACAACAGGCGCAGATTGTGGGCCTGTTCGCAGGGGAAAAGCCTGCGGTCCGGGGCGTCCAGGGGGCGCGGGGCATTGTCCTCGCTGTGTGCGAGCGAGACATAGCCGAGAATGCGGCCGGTCTCCTGATCGGTCGTGATGACGTGGACGTCGGACCGGTGAATTCCCTGCACGGGCTCGCAGAACAGCGAGTTGTCGAAGACGATGTCCTCGCTCGCGTAGCCGGCCCGCAGATATTCGGAGAGCCGGAAGCCGGCCAGGCCCAGCAGATAGCGCTCGGGTATGGCCTCGGTGGGCGCGGCCGTGGTGATGACGCCCTGGCCGTGGGCGGCCCGGTAGACATAGGAATCGGTGCGGTGCAGACGGCCGGCCAGACCGCCGAAACCGAGTCTGCTGTGCAGCCGGAGTATGTCCTCTATATAGCGGCGGCGCACACCGCTTTCGGATGGCACACCGCTTTCGGCCGGCGCGCCGGGCCCGGCGGGGGCGACCGGTGAGGCGGGGGCAGCGGGGACAGGGGGAACGACTGGTTCGGCGGGCGCGGCCGCCGGCGATTCCTCGGTATCGGCGGGAAGGCCCAGTGGCACGAGCCAGGGATGGGCGGAGCCGGCCGACGGCGGAGTCGTCGTGGTCATGTGGTGCTCCTCACGTTGGCAGAGAGAACGGGAAGAACGGAAACAGCAGCGAGCGTTGCGGCGCCGGTGCTCAGAAGTCGTCCTCCGCGTACAGGGCCTCGGTGATGGCCAGGGCGAGCACCTCGGGCGTGCCCTCGTAGATGCGGGCGCCGAAGGATTCCCGTACGAACTTCTCCATGCCGTTCTCGCGCAGGTAACCGCGCGCGCCCATGAGGGACATGGCCTCCTGCGCCACCTCGATGGCGACGCGGTCGGCGAAGAGCTTCGCGGTGGCGGGCTCGTACACCGGCGCGGGGATCTCGGTGTCCGCCGCCTGCGCCGCCTTGAGGTACATCAGCCGCGCGGCCTCGACCTTCGAGGCCATTTCGGCGAGCTTGCGGGCGGTGAACTGGTGCTGGTGGAGTGGCAGTCCGCCCTGGA
This sequence comes from Streptomyces sp. NPDC057654, assembly GCF_042800135.1. NCBI lineage: Bacteria > Bacillati > Actinomycetota > Actinomycetes > Kitasatosporales > Streptomycetaceae > Streptomyces > Streptomyces sp. NPDC057654. The sequence goes on from NZ_JBHVHQ010000062.1 coordinate 9,082, forward strand.
CGCGCTCGGCGCACCAGTCCTTGGCGAGGTCGAAGGCGCCGCGGGCGACGCCCGTGGAGATCGCGGCGACCGTGGCCCGTGCCATGTTCATCTGCTGGATGTTGATGAGCATGCCGTTGCCCTCGCCGCCGACGACGTTCTCGGCGGGCACCCGGACATTGTCGAACAGCAGCTCGCTGCCCAGGCAGGCGCGGTAGCCCAGCTTGTCGGCGACCGGGCCGCGGGTGACGCCGGGGGTGTCCAGCGGCACGATGAACGCGGTGAGGCCGGTGGCGCCGGGGTGGCCCTCGATGTTGGCGTACACGCTGCCGAACTCCGCGAGCCGGGCGTTGGTGATGAACCGCTTGCGGCCGGTCAGCAGGTAGCTGTCGCCGTCCCGGCGGGCCTGCACCACATCGGTGGCGTGCTCGGCGTTCTCCGGGATCAGCAGGTCGCAGCCGGCCTGGTCCTCGGTGATCGCGTTGCAGGCCAGGACCGGGTTGTCGCCGGAGAACAGCGGCAGGAACCGGGCCTGGAGGTGCGGGTCGCTGGAGAGCAGCACCGGGGCCTGGCCGAGCAGCGTCGCGCCGAAGATGAGGGCGGTGCCGGCGCAGGCCGCCGCTATCTCCTCCAGGGCCACCGCCACGCCGAGCACGCCCAGCCCCAGGCCGCCGTACTCCTTGGGGACCACCAGGCGCAGCAGGCCGGCCTCGTGCCCGAGGCGCACCAGCTCCCAGTCGAAGTCCTCGGCCGGCGCGCGGTCGTTGTCGGCGACCCGGGGCCGTACGTCCTTGTCGACGAACTCCCGGATGCGCTCCCGCAGTTCCTGGATCTGCGGCGGTTCCGCGAGGAAGTCGACGGGGGCGCTCTGGAATGCAGTGTCGGTCATTGGTATCCGTTCATTGTTCCTGGGCATGCCAAGGGCACGCCTGGTGCTGTGCCGTGCGGAACCGTCGGCGTGGTGCCGCAGGGGGTAAAGGAAGAGAAGGAGAGAAGTACGGGCGCGGGGCCGGTCAGACGGGCAGGCCCTCGTCGGCGGCGATCTGCGGGTACTGGTCGAAGGCGGGCTGGAGCAGGGGCACGAATTCCAGCACCTTGGCCACGCTGCCCTTGATGCGCACCTTTCCGGTGGCGAGCGCCACCGGCATCAGCAGCTTGCCGAGCCAGAGGCTGTGCGCGGTGTCGCTGCTCATCTTGATGCGGATCGCGGCGGGCGCCGGGGGAGCGCCGACGTGCACGCCGTCGGGCGTGACGAACAGTTCGACGTCGGGCTTCACCTGGATGAGGTGCAGTGAGATCCCCGAATCGCGCATGCGCTGGGTGAAGGTCTCGTCCTTGAGCAGGATGCTGAACAGCTCGCTGAAGATGCGAACTGCCTTTTCCGACGACTCGAATACGGGCACGGATGGAACTCCTTACGGGCATGGGACGTACGGCCGGGCGCGGGCCCGGCCTGAAAGGGCCCGCTCTGCCGCGACGCGACGAACGCCTCGGCATACGGGCATTGCGAAATGGCGTGAACGGCACACGAGGCAAGGCCGCGGCGGCCGTTCACGTACGGCGGTTCCGGAAAGAGGCGTGATGGCCGGCGGCTCCGGTACGGAAATCCGGGGTCGCGCGGCGAAGGGTCGGCGAAGTGACCGCGGACGGCGTCGAGTTGCCGTCGCGGGGCGAGGGTGGAAAAGAAGAGGTGAGCAATGGGCGCGACGGCGTGGCGCGAGGGGCGTCGGCGCAGCCGCGGTCGATTCCGCGGCGGCCGCGCGACGGCTACGGTCGCGGGTGCCGCGGCCATGACGTACGCACCGCCGTCACGGCGGCGCGCCGCGGCGGCGACGGCGCAGGTGGGGGGATGGGCCGTGTGTCGGTCAGGGTGAGCATCCGGTGAGCGGACACGCCCCCTCGGGGGTGCTGGTGTCCCGGACGTGGTTCGGTGGCTTGAGCCGCAGGAGCACGGGTTGTGCGATCCCCCGATCGTGACGAATGCCGAATGACACAGACGCTGACACGTGTTTCCCCTTGGTGATTCCCCGTTTGGCGCGTTGAGGCCATGTAACCCACCGGCGGGCCGCACCGGTCGTCATGCGCGGCAGCCGCGCTGAACCTGCCCCAGGTTCTGACTAAGAGTCGGTTTCCGACTTTAGGTTACTCAAGAAGCGTGCCAGGTGCATACCTGTTGAGTCAAGAACGATCCGCTGGACGGGGAGGCAGTCGTTCCGTGTCCAATCGGTCATGCCGAGACAGAGCCAAGGGCATTGTGGGCAGGGGGAGTTCACCCCGTCTTCACTTAGATGGCGGCCCTGCAAATAGACGTCGCACCCCTCCTCCATGGGAGGGGTGCATTTCCGTACAGCGTTATTCGACCTTCCGTCGCCCGCGGTTGAGGCGTTCAAAGAGTGAACGCGGGGGAGGTGGGCGGGTGTTGCTCAGGCGTTGACCGCATATGGGTCAGCGGTGTTCACCCGCGCTGCTTGCGCGCGTGGGTCCGCGCCTTCATGCGGTTGCCGCAGGCGGCCATGGAGCACCACCGGGCGGTGCCGGGGCGGCTGTGGTCGACGAGGAAGAGATTGCATTCCTCGTTGGCGCAGGGCCGCAGCCGGCGCGGCAGCTCCGTGATGACGCGCGACCACGCGAGGACGGCGCGGGCCGCGAGTTCCTCGTCGGGCGTCGTCTCCAGGTGCCAGGTCACGCCCGCGGCCGAAACGGCGGGGCGTCGGAGCGTGTAGTAGAGCGCGGCGGCGAGGGGGCCGACGTCCGAGGAGGTTCCCCGGACCAGCCGGTGCAGCGCGTCGCGGACCTCGCGCAGCCGGGCCAGCTCCTCGCTCGTGCCGCTGCCCCCGAGCGCCCGTGCCCAGTCGGCCGCCCCCTCTCCGGTCAGGGCGTCCGTGGGGCGCCCGTCGATCACGGGGGCGCTGTTGAGCAGGGCGAGCAGCAGGTTCTCGTCCTCGACCACGGCCCATCTCTCCTTGACATCTCGTGCGGCTGCCTTCAGCATCAGAATAACCTAACCAGTTAAATCGCTTTAAGGGGTTATCGTGGTCGCTGTTCACCACCGCACCGTGGACGTCGACGGGCTCACCGTCTTCTACCGGGAGGCGGGGCCCGCGGACGCCCCCGTCCTCCTGCTGCTGCACGGCTACCCGACGAGCTCCCACATGTTCCGCCACCTGATCCCGGCGCTGGCCGGCCCGTACCGGGTGATCGCCCCCGACCACATCGGCTTCGGCCGCTCCTCGGCCCCCGACGCGGCGGACTTCGCCTACACCTTCGACGCCCTCGCCGAGGTGACCCGCGGCTTCCTCGACCTGATCGGCGTGCGCCGCTACGCGATCTACGTACAGGACTACGGCGCGCCCGTCGGCTGGCGGCTCGCCCTGGCGGACCCGGAAGCCGTCACCGGCGTCGTCTCGCAGAACGGCAACGCCTACGAGGACGGCTTCGTGCCGGAGTTCTGGGGGCCCGTCTGGGCGTACGGGGAGCGGCCGAGCCCGGAGAACGAGGCGCTGCTGCGGCCCGCGCTGGGCCGGGAGGCCGTCGAGTGGCAGTACACCCACGGCGTCCCCGACCCGAGCCTGATCGACCCCGACGCCTGGGAGCACGACCTGGCGCTGCTCGCCCGCCCCGGCGTCGACCGCGCCCAACTCGCCCTGTTCGGCGACTACGCCGGCAACCGAGCCCTGTACCCGGCGGTGCACGACTGGCTGCGGTCGAGCCGGGTGCCCGTCCTCGCGATCTGGGGCCGCAACGACGAGATCTTCGGGCCGGCCGGCGCGGAGGCGTTCCGGCGCGACGCCCCGGACGCGGAGATCGCCCTGCTCGACGGCGGCCACTTCCTCCTGGAGAGCCACCTCGACGAGGTCGCCGCCGCCATCCTCGCGTTCCGCCCGCGCGTACTCGCCGCGTCGGGCCGGGGCTGAATGCTGAAACCGGCCCGGAGGCGAAAACGGCCCGGGCCGCCCTTCTGGAAACCCCGGAGAACTACCGCAAGAACTAGAAGACCGACTCCGCCTCGTTCATCCGGTTCTCCGGAACCGTCTTCAGCTCCGCCACCGCCTCCGCCAGCGGCACCATCGTGATGTCCGTGCCGCGCAGCGCCGTCATATTGCCGAAGTCGCCCCGGTGGGCGGCTTCGACGGCGTGCCAGCCGAAGCGGGTGGCGAGGACGCGGTCGTACGCGGTGGGGGTGCCGCCGCGCTGGACGTGGCCGAGGATGACCGGGCGGGCCTCCTTGCCGAGGCGCTTCTCCAGCTCGATGGCGAGGCGCGTGCCGATGCCCGCGAAGCGCTCGTGGCCGAACTGGTCGATGGCGCCCTTCTCGTAGTCCATCGAGCCCTCGGCCGGGTGCGCGCCCTCGGCGACGCAGACGACCGCGAACTTCTTGCCGCGCGAGAAGCGCTCCTCGACCATCTTCACCAGGTCGTCCACCTCGAAGCGGCGTTCCGGCAGGCAGATGCCGTGCGCGCCGCCCGCCATGCCGGACTCCAGGGCGATCCAGCCCGCGTGCCGCCCCATGACCTCCACGACCATGACGCGCTGGTGCGACTCGGCGGTGGTCTTGAGGCGGTCGATGGCCTCGGTGGCGACGCCGACGGCCGTGTCGAAGCCGAAGGTGCGGTCGGTGGCGGAGATGTCGTTGTCGATGGTCTTCGGGACGCCGACCACCGGGACGCCCGCGTCGGAGAGCATCCGGGCCGCGGTGAGCGTGCCCTCGCCGCCGATGGGAATGAGCACGTCGATGCCGTACGCGCGGGAGAAGTCCTGGGCGCTCTCGCACGCCTCGCGCAGCCGGTCGCGCTCCAGGCGGGCGGAGCCGAGGATGGTGCCGCCGCGCGCCAGGATGCCGCTGACCGCGTCGAGGTCGAGCTTGCGGAACCGACCGTCGAGGAGGCCCTTGAAACCGTCCTCGAAGCCGATGACCTCGTCGCCGTGGCCGACGAGCGCCCGGTGCACCACCGAACGGATGACAGCGTTGAGGCCGGGGCAGTCGCCGCCTGCGGTGAGAACTCCGATGCGCATCGTGCTGTGTCTCCTGCTCGCTACCGGTACATGTGAGCCAAGTTCGATTGTTTCATGAGCCCGGTGGTACCGCTGCCCCCACCTCTCTCTGCGCCCTATCCAGGGGCGCGGGTATTGTCAAGAGGGCAACCCCGCCATACCGGGTGTTTTTGCCCAGAAAACCGGCAAAACGCAGCTACTGGACCCAAATGGATCAAGGAGTGCACGCGTGACGCGCAGCGTATACGTGACCGGGATCGACCGCGGCGACGGCCGGCAGGTCGTCGAACTCGGAGTGATGGAGCTCCTGACCCGCCATGTGGACCGAGTGGGCATCTTCCGCCCCCTCCTGCACGACGGCCCCGACCGCCTCTTCGACCTGCTGCGGTCCCGCTACCGGCTGAGCCAGACCCCGGAGGCCGCCTCCGGGATGACGTACGCGGAGGCCGCCGCCCTCCAGGCCGAGCAGGGCACCGACGAACTGGTCTCCCGCCTCGTCGAGCGCTTCCTCGCCGTCGCCCGCGAGTACGAGTACGTGCTGGTGCTCGGCACCGACTACGGCGCCACCAACCTCCCCGACGAACTGGCCCTCAACGCCCGGCTCGCCAACGAGTTCGGCGCCTTCGTCGTCCCCGTCGTCGGCGGCCAGGACCAGAGCGCCGAGTCCGTACGGTCCGAGGCCCGCAACGCCTACCGCGCCTACGAGGCGCTCGGCTGCGACGTCGTCGCCGTCGTCGTCAACCGCGTCGCCCCCGACGACCGCACCGCCGTCGTCGAACGGCTCGCCGCCCGCCTCCCCGTGCCCTGCTACGCGCTCCCCGAGGACGGCTCCCTCTCCGCGCCCACCGTCGCCCAGACCGTCCAGGCCCTCGACGGCGAGGTGCTGCTCGGCGACGCCGCCGGGCTCGCCCGCGACGTACGGAACTTCGTCTTCGGCGGCGCCATGCTGCCCACCTTCCTCAAGGCCCTCACCGACGGCTGCATGGTCGTCACCCCCGGGGACCGCGCCGACCTCATCATCGGCGCGCTCGCCGCGCACAGCGCCGGGGCCCCGCCCATAGCCGGCGTGGTGCTCACCCTCGACGAGCGCCCCGGCCCCGACATCCTCGCGCTCGCCTCCCGGCTCGCCCCCGGCACACCCGTCGTCTCGGTGCGCGGCGGCTCCTTCCCCACCGCCGAGCAGCTGTTCGCGATCGAGGGCAAGCTCGACGCCGCCTCGCCGCGCAAGGCCGAGACCGCCCTCGGCCTCTTCGAACGGCACGTGGACACCGCCGAGCTGACGCGGCTCATCTCGGTCGCCCGGTCCGGCCGCGTCACGCCGATGATGTTCGAGCACGAGCTGATCGAACGGTCCCGCGCCGGCCGCCGCCGGGTCGTGCTCCCCGAGGGCACCGAGGAGCGCGTGCTGCGCGCGGCCGACGTGCTGCTGCGCCGCGACGTCTGCGACCTGACGCTCCTCGGCGAGGAGACCGCGATCCGCAAGCGCGCCGCCGAACTCTCCATCGACCTCGGCGACGCCGACCTCGTCGACCCGCACACCTCCCCGCTGCGCGAGCGGTTCGCCGAGCAGTACACCCTGCTCCGCGCCCACAAGGGCGTCAGCTACGAGCTCGCGTACGACGTCGTCTCCGACGTCTCCTACTTCGGCACCCTCATGGTCCAGGAGGGCCTGGCCGACGGCATGGTCTCCGGCGCGGTGCACTCCACCGCCGCCACCATCCGCCCCGCCTTCGAGATCATCAAGACCCGGCCGGGCGCGCAGATCGTGTCGTCCGTCTTCTTCATGTGCCTCGCCGACCGGGTGCTCGTCTACGGCGACTGCGCCGTCAACCCCGACCCGGACGCCGAGCAGCTCGCGGACATCGCCATCCAGTCGGCCGCCACCGCCGCCCGGTTCGGCGTCGAGCCGCGCATCGCGATGCTGTCGTACTCCACCGGCACCTCCGGCTCCGGCGCCGACGTCGACAAGGTCCGCAAGGCCACCGAGCTGGTCCGCGAACTCCGCCCGGACCTGCTGGTGGAGGGGCCGATCCAGTACGACGCCGCCGTCGACGCGGCGGTCGCGCGCACCAAGCTGCCGGAGTCCGAGGTCGCGGGCCGCGCCACGGTGCTGATCTTCCCGGACCTGAACACCGGCAACAACACGTACAAGGCCGTGCAGCGCTCCGCGGGCGCCGTCGCCGTCGGCCCGGTCCTCCAGGGGCTGCGCAAGCCGGTCAACGACCTCTCCCGCGGCGCGCTGGTGCAGGACATCGTGAACACCGTCGCCATCACGGCCGTACAGGCCCAGGGCGAGCAGCCGTAACCCCTTGACCGCGCACCATCCGCCCGTCCGCCGCCTACCGGAAAGCCCTCCCATGACTGCGAACGCCGACGCGACCCACGTACTGGTCCTCAACTCCGGCTCCTCCTCGGTCAAGTACCAGCTCCTCGACATGGCCGACAGCACCCGGCTCGCCACCGGCCTGGTGGAGCGCATCGGCGAGCAGACCTCCCGGCTGACGCACTCCCCGCTCGCCACCGGCGGCGCCAAGCGCGAGCGGAACCAGCCGATCGCCGACCACGACGAGGCGCTGCGCGCCGTCACCGAGGAACTGGCCGCGGACGGGCTGGGGCTCGACTCGCCGAAGCTCGCCGCGATCGGGCACCGCGTCGTGCACGGCGGGCAGCGGTTCAGCGGGCCCACCGTCATCGACCGGGACGTGCTGGCGGAGATCGAGCGGCTGATCCCCGTCGCGCCGCTGCACAACCCGGCCAACATCACCGGCATCCGCACGGCCATGGGGCTCCGCCCCGACCTGCCGCAGGTCGCGGTCTTCGACACCGCCTTCCACACCACGATGCCGGAGCACGCGGCGCGCTACGCCATCGACGTCGAGACCGCCGACGCGCACCGCATCCGCCGCTACGGCTTCCACGGCACCTCGCACGCGTACGTCTCCCGCGAGACCGCGAAGCTGCTGGGCAAGGACGTGACCGATGTCAACATCATCGTGCTGCACCTCGGCAACGGGGCCTCCGCCTCGGCCGTCGAGGGCGGCCGGTGCGTGGACACCTCCATGGGGCTGACGCCCTTGGAGGGGCTCGTGATGGGTACGCGCTCCGGTGACATCGATCCCGCGGTCACCTTCCACCTGCGGCGGGTGGCCGGGATGAGCGTCGACGACGTCGACGAGCTGCTCAACAAGAAGAGCGGCCTGATCGGCCTCTGCGGCGACAACGACATGCGCGAGATCGGCCGCCGGATGGGCGAGGGCGACCGCGCCGCGCAGCTCGCCTTCGAGATCTACGTGCACCGGCTGCGCAAGTATGTGGGCGCGTACACGGCGGTGCTCGGACGGGTGGACGCCATCGCGTTCACGGCGGGCGTGGGCGAGAACTCCGCGGCCGTCCGGGAGGCGTCGCTGCGCGGCCTGGGCGTGCTCGGCATCGAGGTGGACGCGGTGCGGAACTCCGTACGCGGCTCCTCGGCGCGGCTGATCTCGACGGAGGCCAGCCGGGTCGCGGTCGCCGTGGTCCCCACCGACGAGGAGCTGGAGATCGCCACGCAGACGTATGCGCTGGTCAGCGCCTAGGTACGGGCCTCCCGACGCCGGTGGCCGGCGGCCGGGCGGCCCGGCCCCACCCCCCACTGGATTATTCCGCCCCGAAACAAACCGATAGGATCAGCTTTATGCGCCGTTCCAAAATCGTCTGCACACTGGGCCCCGCCGCCGACTCCTACGACCAGCTCAAAGCGCTGATCGAGGCCGGCATGAACGTGGCCCGCTTCAACTTCAGCCACGGGACCCAGTCGGACCACGAGGAGCGGTACCACCGCGTCCGCAAGGCCGCCGAGGAGAGCGGCCGCGCGGTCGGCGTCCTCGCCGACCTCCAGGGCCCCAAGATCCGCCTGGAGACCTTCGCCGACGGCCCCGTCGAGCTCGAACGCGGCGACGAGTTCACCATCACCACCGAGGACGTCTCCGGTGACAAGACGATCTGCGGCACCACGTACAAGGGCCTGCCGGGCGACGTCTCCAAGGGCGACCAGGTCCTGATCAACGACGGCAACGTCGAGCTGCGGGTCACCGAGGTCGACGGCCCGCGGGTGCGGACCATCGTCATCGAGGGCGGTGTGATCTCCGACCACAAGGGCATCAACCTGCCCGGCGCCGCGGTCAACGTGCCCGCGCTCGCCGAGAAGGACATCGAGGACCTGCGGTTCGCGCTGCGGATGGGCTGCGACATGGTCGCGCTCTCCTTCGTGCGCAACGCCGACGACGTCCGCGACGTGCACCGCGTCATGGACGAGGTCGGCCGCCGGGTGCCGGTGATCGCCAAGGTCGAGAAGCCGCAGGCCGTCGAGAACATGGAGGCCGTCGTCGCGGCCTTCGACGCCATCATGGTCGCCCGCGGCGACCTGGCCGTCGAGTACCCGCTCGAAAAGGTCCCGATGGTGCAGAAGCGCCTCATCGAGCTGTGCCGCCGCAACGCCAAGCCGGTGATCGTCGCGACCCAGATGATGGAGTCGATGATCACCAACTCGCGGCCGACCCGCGCCGAGGCGTCCGACGTCGCCAACGCCATCCTCGACGGCGCGGACGCGGTCATGCTCTCCGCCGAGTCCAGCGTCGGCGCGTACCCGATCGAGACCGTCAAGACGATGTCCCGCATCGTCGAGGCGGCCGAGCAGGAACTGCTCTCGCGCGGCCTCCAGCCGCTGGTGCCCGGCAAGAAGCCGCGCACCCAGGGCGGCTCCGTGGCCCGCGCCGCCTGCGAGATCGCCGACTTCCTCGGCGCGACCGCGCTGGTGGCCTTCACCAAGTCCGGCGACACCGCCCGCCGCCTCTCCCGCTACCGCGCCGCCCAGCCGATCCTGGCCTTCACCACCGACGCGGACACCCGCAACCAGCTGACGCTGAGCTGGGGCATCGAGACGCGCGTCGTGCCGCACGTCGACAACACCGACGCCATGGTCGATCTCGTCGACGCCGAGCTGCTCAAGCTCAACCGCTACAACGAGGGCGACACCATGATCATCACCGCCGGTTCGCCCCCCGGCGTCCCCGGCACCACCAACATGGTCCGGGTGCACCACCTC
>NZ_JBHVHQ010000063.1:0-19116 GCF_042800135.1 Streptomyces sp. NPDC057654
CATCGCCCTCGCGGGCGAGCCGCCGCCCGCGGCGCCACATGGCGGCGGCGCCGGGCCCGTCTCCGGCGGCCTTCAGATGGGGGACGCCGAGCAGGAGGCTGTGGGCTTCGCGCAGCGCGGCGCCGGAACGCGCGCTCTCCCGCGCGGCCTCGCCGAACGCCCGTGCCGCGGCAGCCGGTTCGCCGCGCGCGGCGTCGATCATCCCGAGGCAGCGCAGTGCGGCGCCGCGCTGGGTGGGCAGCTCAAGCTGCCCGGCCTCGTCCACGGCACGAACCGCCCAGTACTCGGCGTCCGCACTGTCCCCGGTGGCGAGGGCGGCGGTGACGAGCAGTTCCAGGAAGTTGGGCCGTACGGAGGGCTGGAGGCGGGGCAGATCCCGGCCGCCGCCGGCGCGCAGGAGTATGTCCCGTACGCGGTGGGGGTCGCCGGCGCCGAGCACGGCGTAGGCGGACATGCACCGGGCGAGCGTCGCCCACCAGCCGTCCACGGTGCCGACGGTGGCCACCGCCTCCTCGGCTGCGGCGAGTACGTCCGGGTCGCCGGGCGGCCGGGCGTGCATGAGGATCATGGATCTGATCGCGCGCGTGAAGCCGAGGAGTTCGTGGCCACCGAGGGTACGGGCGACGGCCTCGGACTCGTCGGCCAGTTCCAGGGCCGTGGTGATCCGGCCCGTCATGAAGTGCGCGTACGCGGCGCACAGCAGATGCTGCGAGAGCGCGAACGGCCGTCCGGTCCGCCGGGCGATGTCGGCGCCGCGCTGGGTGTGCCGCTCGGCCTCGGCGTACTCGTCGAGGAACACCTCGCTCCAGGCCAGCCTGACCAGCGACTCGCAGTGGCCGACGAGATCGCCGTCGGTCAACACGTCGATGAGCGCGACGGCGTCGGCGACGTGCTGACGGGCGACGGCGGTGTTCCCTTCATACGCCTCACCGATGGCGGAAAGGGTAGTGATCTCCCCGGCCCCGAGCTCATCACCCTGTTCCCGGGTACGGGCGAGGGCTCGGGCCAGCTCCTCCCGAACGCCGGGAAACCGGGTGGCGAACAGCGCGTGGTTGCCCCACTCGACGACGAGCGCGACGCTCCGCTCGCCGGGCGACGCTGCGGCGCACCGTTCCATTTCACGATGCAGAAGGGCGCCGGCCTCCGGGTAACGCCCCAGGTGACGCTCCATAAAGGCGCACTCGACGAGAGCGGCGCCCCGCAGAGGGTCGCCCCCATGAGACCCCCTCAGCCGAATCAGCTGATGCAGCAGATCGCGGCTCTCCTTCACGGCTCCGGTGGTGCCGAGGGCGCGGGCGCGGGCGAGCATGAGCTCGCAGCGGGTATCGAGACACTCAGGCAGATCAGGCAAAACCCCCAACACGACGTCCAGCCACCGCGAGGCAAGAGCAGGAGCGCTGGTGGCTATCCGCTCGGCGGCACGAATCAACACACCGGCGTCCGCGGCGTCCCACCGGGTGAGCGCCTGCTCCAGGTGGTGCGCCTGATCGACGACGGAGGCCCCGGCGAGGGCCAGTGCAGTGGCGGCCTGCCGATGGAACCGCTGCCGTTGCCAGGGATCAACGCTGTCGCACACGAGCCCCCGCATGAGGGGATGCCTCAAAGCCAGCCGATGCCCACCCGGATCGGGACGTACGAGATCCCGCCGTACGACCTCGCGCAGCGCGTCCACGAGCGCGGCGTCGTCGACTCCGGTGACGGCGCCGAGGAGGTCGGTGGTGGCGTGGTCACCGAGCAAGGCGACGGCTTCGACGAGATGCCGCTCAAGGCCGGAGAGGACGGAGAGCTCGTCGAGCAAGAGCGCCTGAGCAACACCGCCCCCGCCCCCCGAAGCCCCCAAGAGCAGCCCAAAATAAAAAGGGTTACCGCGACTGAGCGCGAAAGCCTCCCGAGCCAACTCAACCGACCCCCCTGCCCCCACCCCACCAACACAATCGCTGATCTCCAGCGCCCTGAGGACGATCTGCGTAACAACCCCGGTGTCGTGGCCACGGGCGAGGAGGGAGGAGAGGGCGGGAGGGGACTGCCGGGGGCGGCGGGAGAGGACGAGGAGGAGGGGGGCGGGGAGGGGGTGCCGTATGAGGTGGTCGAGGAGTTCGAGGGAGGCGGGGTCGGCGTGATGCAGATCGTCAAGGAGCAACACAAGCCCACGACGAGCAAGCCCCCGCAGCAGAGCAGTGAGCGACTGGACCCCGACCAACTCAACAGCCTCAAGATCGGCAAAAGCATCGAGGAACACGTGAAAAGACGGGGAAGGCACCCCCCGCTCCCCTTCGACGGCACGCCCCCGCAGCACCACCATCCCCCGGTCCCGAGCCACCGCCCCGAACTCAACCAGTAGCCGACTCTTACCAATCCCGGCATCACCAGCAACATCAACAACAGCAGCGGCCCCCGAGAGCCCCTCCAAAACCCCCAAAAGCCGCCCCATCTCCACCCCCCGCCCCAAAAATCTCACCAAAACCTCCCAACCCCACCCCACCCCAACTCCCCCGTTCTACCCCACCCCACTGACACCCCCACAACAACCAATCAGCCCCAATTGGCCTGCGGCTGCGGACGGCGACGGCCTCGCCGGACGGCGGATTGAGAAGTCGGAGCGTGCTGCGGCCAGTAAAGCCAGGCCCGTACGCGGACCACTCGCTCAGGCGGACACAGCGCGGGCCCTAGCAGAGCCGGATCGGCCGCCGACCTGAGCAGGACGCACCGCGTCAACTTCACCAGATCACTCGGGACCGGCAGCAGCACCCGACGGATGCTCATGGGAGGCCACCTGACGACGCCAGAGGCTCGGCCGCTCTCAGACTCACCGCAGCCTGGAAAGGCTAACCTCGCGCTTTCACGAGGCGGGCTGTCCGCCCGGTGATCGCGTAAGCAGAAAGGGCCTCTGACCAGCGAGAATGAGGATTGCTGAGGTCCTTGTTCCCGCCACCGTCGGAGGCACTTTCCAGGTGAAGAAGCGTATCGGGTCCTACCCGCGTGTCCGCGTCGAGGGCGGCGGTCGCGGAGTGGTTTCGCAGGCCGGTGCGGTGCTGTTGGTCGAGACGGTCCGCAAGACCGGCCTGGATGCGGCGATATCGACGGCACTCGCTCCGTGGCGCAAGCAGCGGGCCGTCCACGACCCGGGAAAAATCTTCCTGGACGTCGCCTCGCGGTCGCGCTGGGCGGGGACTGCCTGGCCGATGTGGGCATGCTGCGGGCGGAGCCCGCTGTGTTCGGGCCGGTGGCCTCCGCCCCGACAGTCTCCCGGCTCATCGACCTGCTCGCCCGGGGCGGGAAGCGGGCCCTGACCACACTGCGCACGGCCCGCGCCGAAGTACGCGAACATGTCCGGAAGTTGGCCGACCAGGAGGCGCCGGACGCGGGCGGGCAGGTGATCGTGGACATCGACGGCGTCCTCGTCATCGCGCACTCCGAGAAGCAGGACGCCACCGCGACCTGGAAGAAGACGTTCGGGCACCACCCGCTGATGGGGTTCGTCGACCATGGCCGGGGCGGGTCCGGCGAGCCGGTCGTGGGCCTGCTGCGGCCCGGCAACGCGGGTTCCAACACCGCCACGGACCACATCCAGGCCACCAGGCTGGCTTTGGCCCAACTGCCGAAACGGCTGCGGCGCGGACGCCAGACGCTGATCCGCACCGACTCCGGCGGCGGCACCCACGAGTTCGTCGCCTGGCTCGCCCAGCGCGGAAGGTGGCTGTCGTACTCGGTCGGGATGACCATCACCGACACCATCCACTAGGCCGTCCTGAAGGTCCCGGCCTCGGCCTGGACCCCGGCCGTCGAACCCGACGGCGACATCCGCGACGGCGCCTGGGTCGCCGAACTCGCCGGCGATTGCCTGACGGGCTGGCCGAAAGGGCTGCGGCTCATCGTGTGCAAGGAACGGCCTCACCCCGGCGCCCAGTTGCGCTTCACCGACGCTGACGGCATGCGCTTGACCTGCTTCGCCACCAACACGGTCAGCGAGGCGGTCGCCGCCCTCGAACTGCGCCACCGGCAGCGGGCCCGGGCCGAGGACCGCATCCGCGCCGCCCGCGCCACCGGCCTGCGCAACTTCCCCCTCCACGACACCGCGCAGAACCAGATCTGGCTGGAGATCGTGCAGATCGCCCTCGACCTGCTCGCCTGGATGCCCCTGCTCGCCCTCGCCGGCACCGCTCCGGCTCTGGGAGCCCCGCCGCCTGCGGCTTCGGCTGTTCTCCACCGCCGCCCAGCTCGTCACCACCGGCCGCCGCCGCTACCCGCCAAGCACTGGCCCTGGACCGACGTGATCACCGATGCCCTGCACCGACTCCACGCCCTCCCGAGCCCAGGCTGACCAGCACCTTTCCCATCCCTGCGAACAGCACGAGCCCACCGGAGCCGTGGAACCCGACGCGACAGCCGGGCACTCCACCTGCCCAGACTCCGAAATCCCCACCGACACTCACCACAATGGGCCCGTCAGCCAGCTGGCGGGCCCTCATGAATGATCGAGGCTAAAGCATTCGACTGACGACAGTTTGGATCACCGTACGCCGCCACCGGCATGGAGGGCACCATTCTCAACATCGCCTACATGGACGATGGAGTCCGTGATATCCATGAAATGCATGAGCGCCTTGACCGATACCTTGTAGCTCCGCCCTGCCCTAGCCACAGGGAAAGGAAAATCGCCTGCCCTGCTGAGTCGGTGTGCAGAAGATTCAGAGATCCCCATCACACCCGCAGCCTCTCGGAGCCCAGCAAAAGAAGGATATAGGTCGTGGTATCCCCGCACAAAGTCGAAGCAACCCAACCCCTGGAGCAGCGCACCATAACGCTCCCCCCTAATCTATTCTGCGGCATCCGCATCACGGATACTATTGACATCGATGATCGACGACGCACTCAGCACGGAACTCTGGCTCGATATCTCCGGACGGACGAACATGTCAAACTCGTCCATCGAGTACTCCGACGAGGTGGAATTCCCGCACCGGAAAGCCACTTCGAAGGCAGCCTTCACCATTCGATCTCTGACACGGCGGGGCGGGACACCCATGGCAGTGTCCACCCACACCTCCAACGCAGTTGCCACCATGCCCGACCAAATCTCTTCGCGCTCGACTTTGAAATCTTGGGAGATCCTCGCTGAGAGCGAACGGAAGCAGGGGATGATGCAGTCCAATATGACCAGCCGCCACGTATCGTCACCGTCCAGATCGGACAGCCTCCCCATGGCAATAATGGACTCCCAAAGTCGGGAGGTCGAAGCCGATCGAATTCCGGCCGAGATCGCCTCCGCACGAAACTTCAGGTAAGTGGGATGCCGCTTGATCTCACACTCCTCGACATTCCCCACATGCACGCAAACCGGCTCGCTCCCTAAAACCTTCCGCACTTTCCATTCGATTTGATCGAATACATCCGGCATGACCCCTATCCCAATCCGCGTCGACCACTCGCGACCGAGTATGTCGAGCCCAAAAGAACCGAGCGCCTCCACACCAGACCGTCACCCGATCGTGTAGTCCACCGCCCGTTCGGTGGACTATGGAGCTCCCTTTCCTGTCTGTTTGGTAGGGGTGTGGCCGCTGCCGTAGGAACGTGCAGGGGACGGGGCGGAGACGCGAACGACCTCCTTCGAGCAGGGCCGCACGAGAGGCCTCCGGATGCAGCCTGCGCTGGCCGTAAACGCACGCGTAGAGGCACTGGTTCAGGATGCCTGCTCGACTGCCGCGTAGTGGCGACGAGCAGGCCGAACGCAAGAATCTCCAGGTCAGAGGATTGACCTGGAGGTTCAAGTAGAGCCGCCTTCGGGATTCGAACCCGAGACCTACGCATTACGAGGCCTGCAAGATCGTGACGCCCCCTGCCCAGTGATCACACTCGATCCATTTTTCCCTGGTCAGAGACCTGTCGGCCTCGCGGGCCTGACGCGTGATCCAACGGATGCCGCTCCGTCCGCTCACGCATCGCTCACGCACGGAGCGGTCAAGCCCACCAGTGGCTACCTTGGCGGCTTGAACGCCGCCAGGAGCGCCCTCGCTTCCTTGTTATCCAAGTTGAGGGATGAACCAAGGGTCTGGGCCGCCGTCTCATAAAGCTCGCGCGCCTTCCGCTCCAAGGCCCGGGCATCCTCGACGGCCTTGATGGCGGCTTCGCTGATCTTCACGGTTGGTACTGGAAGCTGCAGCTGGGCGACGATTGCCCAGTCAACCCTCGTCCTCCCCATCCCCGTCGACGAGAGAAGCAAGTCGGCCCGAGCCTCAGGCGTGCGAAGCATTTGCCAGATCAGATAGGGATGATACCCCTGCCGCGGTCGGCAAACCGTATATTCCTTTGTCGCTACTAGCCCTTCCAGCTCATCAGGAATTACGGCGACCGCTCCATGCACGGCATTGATGTGACTAATAACCACATCTCCTGCCCTGACCTTGTACAGCACATCGTACGTTGAGTCGGATGCCGCAATCGTCTCGCCAGCTTCTGCCACACCGTCATAACGAACTCGAAGCAGCGTTACAAGCTCGTCACTTTCGGACGGAATAACGACATCGCTCGCCCTATCAACGAGTGTTTCACCTTCTGCAGGCAGTTCAACTACCCCAAAGGCCGGCCTGAGCATCTCCCCAACGCTCAGCACCTCATGCCCTTCCGCCTGCCACTTTTCGACATTTCGCCCGGCGCTTGGCAGACACGCCTTCACGTCCATACGGTTCTCGATGGCCCCTGGAGGCACAATCCAAGAATCATCAGGATGGCCGTTCAGGAAATCCTTGTAGAGCCTGCCTACTTCCTCGATCTCCGCCTCAGCAGCTCTACGGTTTTCTTCATCGATGGGGAGTACTCGCTGGCGTGCCACTTCGTCGATACCCACGCGTGTGCAGTAATACATAAACACAGGCGTCTGCTCTTCATCTGGATGGTGCTTCTTCTGTAGCACCACAACAGAGGTCTTCACGCGAGCCTGCGATCGCTGGAAAGCATCCCCAGGCAGTGAGACTACCGCCTTGACGATGAATTTGTCTCGCACATAGGAACGGATTCTCTTCTCACGGTCTCCACCGAGAATCGAGTCATCAATAACGGTTACGAGACGGCCGCCGGGACGAAGTAGATCGTGATACCTCTCGATGAACATCATGCTCGACTTGAGACTGGAGATCGGCTTACGAGTTCGGCCTGAATCTTGAAAAGCAAGCTCATACTGATCGAGAATCTGGCGCTCCACATCCGTCTTGCGAGCGTACTCTTTCGCAAATGGCGGATTCGTCAAAGCAACATCAAACCCAGAGCGCTCAGCAATCTCCTTGAATTCCTCCTTTTCGTCACGAACCTCATTCGATTCGGTGGCATGCGACCTTACTCGTTTGTCGAGCGCATCCAACTGGTAGACACGACTCCCGCCATCCCCATGCAAGTACATGTTGATCCGTGCAATCCGCGCGAGGGCAGGCTCTTTCGCGACGTCGATTCCGTAGATTCGCTGGGTCGCAATTTCTTCACGCGTCTGATTCTTCTCGGCTGCGGACAGGCTTTGATTAGCAGCCACCTTACCCCACATGTCAGAAAGGCTCTCAATTAGGAACCCTCCTGTCCCGCAGCAAGCATCAATGACCGTATCAACGTGATCACGGCGAACCTGAAGATCAGCGAGGCGGGTTGCTAGTTTCACCACGCTACGAGGGGTAAAGAATTGACCGAGGTCCTTACCGCGCAAGGTCGCATTCAAGAACGTCTCAAACAGGCGCCCGTTTAGATCTGAATCCATACTGTAAAGATCAAGGTCCTGTAGCTTAGCAACTACGCCCTTGATCGTCTCGGGACTCAGGTCAAGAATTTCACCCTGACTGAAGATCCGCTTCTTCTTGCGCTTCCGGATCTCTTCTTCCAATTGACGGACAAGGTTGCTGAACTGGACGTCGGCAACAGGATTCGGGCTTTCCCCCTCCATCTTTTCAATCCACGCCGTGGAGAATTTCACTTCTTCCGCGGGGATTTGAAGAGAACCATTCTCCAGGACTAGCGCGTCAGGGCTAGCGTGTATGGCCTTATCGCTGAGAAGCTTAAGGAATACGACCTTCACAAATTCCATGAAGGCTGCAGAGTAGCTATAGTTCTCGCGTCGGTAGATAAACTTATGACACCACGCGAAAGCAGAGTTGATCTCAGAGATTGAAGCCCGACGAATCTCCATTGACGATTCAAAAAGGGCAGGCTGCAAAGCCCACCCTTTGGACGCAAAGGCATCCGGAGCCATAATCTCCTTCAACTTTACCCACTTCTCGCTCACTCCGTCAAAATCTTTGAAGGATAGAGTGAGTATCGGATCCTGGCGATCCCATTCATAGACTTCCGTCAGGGCACCGTTCGTCATGATGAAGTGAGTGACAGGGTTGCCCTGCCGATGCGACGCATTAATATGATGACAATAGCTAGCCGCCTGACCAACAAAAGGGAGGAGGCTTTCGTCGACTGCTTTAGCTTCCAGCACCCAACGGACAGTATTATCAACCTCAAGGGCGTAATCGGGTCGATACAGCTTTCGCTGGCGACCTTCATTCACCTTGAGCTTCTCCAGGGACTCCTTGGTCTTGATCTGTCCGTCACGATACCCAAGCTCAGCAAGCAGGCGATTGACAAAGAATGTCTCAACACTTGCTTCGTTTCCCAACACGTCAAGCTGGCAAAACATGTTGCGGTGTGAACCATGGGCACTGGACACTGGTTCTTCCTTCGCTTGGGACCCTACGTACGCTACGCAACGACCATTTGACATGATCGGCACGTGGGCGACTACCTAAATAGAGAAATCTACACCACCTGCAGGCTAGGCGGGGGCACCACCCCCTCGATAGCTCAACACGCTCTTCTGTGTCTTGAGGCTGTTCGCTAACGCCAGCCGTCGAGCGATATCTGAGGACCATCGGTCAGGTACCAGCGGAGAGCGCTGGCGGTCGTGTCCACGAACTCTTCGGGGATGGCGTTGGTATCGGTCCAACGGACCCGAGCATGCTTGCGTGGTTCGCGATTTTCGGGCTCACCGGTCCATTCGTAGGCGACGAAGACAACGGTGAGGAAGCCGTTGGGGGCTTCGACGCCCCAGGCGCTGTGGATGATGTGGGCGACCTTCAGAGACTCCGGCTTCACGGTCAGACCGGTCTCCTCGTACAGCTCGCGCACCGCAGTTTCTGTGATCGGCTCGCCGGGCTCGCTCTTGCCAACGGGGAGGTCCCACATGCCCTGGGCGAACTTGGCGTCCTGACTTCGTTGGAGGAGGACGACGCGGTTGGTGGCCTTGTCGTGGACGATGACGGCGGCGACCAGCAGGGTCATGGATTCGAGGGCGGGTGGGAGGCTTTGGGCTGGTCGTCGGCTTGCGGCTGAGCCACGGCTGCGTCCCTTCATTGGCCGGATAGTTGGCAGCTTAGCCTCGATCTTTCGTGACGGTCCGTCGGATTCTTCGGCGGGCCGTTTCGGTTGCTCGGGTTGGTGGTGGCCAGGTTGATGGCCCGGCTGTCGCGTCGGGTGGGCGCCGGGTTCCACGGCTCCGGTCGGGGTGGTGCTGTCCGCAGGTAGGGGAACGTGCTGGTCAGCCGGGGTTCGGGAGAGCTTCGAGCCGTGCCAGGGCATCAGTGATCACATCGGTCCAGGGCCAGTGGCGTGCGAATCTCAGGCGCCTGCGGCGGGCGGTCGTGACGATCTGAGCGGCGGCGGAGAAGAGGCGGAGCCTCAGACGGCGGGGCTCCCACCTGCGGGTTTCGCCGGTCAGAGCGAGCATGGGCATCCAGGCCAGCAGGTCGAGGGCGAGCTGGACGATCTCCAGCCAGATCCGGTTCTGTGCGGTTTCGCGCAGGGGCAGGTTGCGTAGGCCGGTGGCGCGGGCGGCCCGGATGCGGTCCTCGGCGCGTGCGCGCTGGCGGTGCCGGAGTTCGAGTGCGGCGATCGGGACGCCGGTGGTGTTGGTGGTGAACGCGGTGAGCCGCAGCCCGTCGGCATCGGTGAAGCGCAGCTGCGCTCCCGGATGGGGCCGTTCTTTGCGGATCATCAGCCGCATCCCCTTGGGCCAGCCCTTGAGGACATCGCCGGTGAGTTCGGCGACCCAGGCGCCGTCGCGGATCTCGCCGCTCGGCTCGACGGCCGCCGTCCACGCGGCGGGAGGGGCCTTGAGGACGGCCTCGTGGATGGCGTCGGTGATGGTCATGCCGACCGAGTACGACAGCCACCTGCCCCGCTGGGCGAGCCAGGCGAGGAACTCGTGGGTGCCGCCTCCGGAGTCGGTACGGATCAGCGTCTGGCGTCCGCGCCGGTACTTCTTCGGCAGCTGGGCCAGGGCGAGTTGGCTGTGGTGATGTGGTCGGCGGCGGTGTTGCTGCCCGCGTTTGCCCGGCCGCAGCAGGCCGGCCACCGGCTCTCCGCTGCCCTGCGGCCCGTGATCGACGAAGGCCATGAGCGGATGGTGGCCGAAGGTCTTCTTCCACGTCGCGGTGACATCCTGCTTTTCCGAGTGCGCCAGGACGAGCACCCCGTCCAGGTCCACGATCACTTGACGAGCGGCGTCGGGCGCCGAACGGCCCGCCGGCTTCCACACGTGCTCGCGAACGTCCGCCCGCGCAGAGCGGACCGCTGTCAGGGTCTTCGACCCGGCCGAGGCGAGGGCATCGATCAGCCGTGAGACGGTCGGATCGGAGGCCACCGGACCGAACACGCCAGGCTCGGCCCGCAGCATGCCGACGTCCGCGAGGCAGTCCCCACCCAAAGCAACCGCCAGAGCCACATCCAGCAGGATCTTGCCCGGACCGTGCACCGCCCGAGCCTTTCGCCACAGCGCCAGTGCCGCCGATATCGCCTGATCAAGACCGGACTTGCGGACTGTCTCGATCAGCAGCACGCCGCCGGCCTGGGACACCACCGCCCGGCCACCGCCCTCGATACGGACACGCGGGTAGGACCCGATACGCTTCTTCACCTGGGAAGTGCCTCCGACGGTGGCGGGAACAGGGATCTCGACAATCCACATTCTCGCTGGTCAGAGGCACTTTCTGCTGACGCGATCACCCACCGGACAGCCCGCTTCATGAAAGCGCGAGGCTAGCCGTACGACCGCGGACGCCCAGGGACGATCAGCGACCACACCGCAACTGAGACCAAATCTGAGACCACCCGGCGACCGAGCAGCCCCAGATGACAAGTGCGAGCCGGTCACCGACCGCGCTAGTCAACGCCCGTCCGCCCACGGAGACTGGAGAGGCGTTCTCGGGCGTTTGGGGGCCGGTCGGAGTACCGCCGGGCGGCACTCCGGAGCGTCCGCCGGGATCGGTTGCCCGTCCAGGGCGCGGCACAGGGAAGCGTGCAGGAGCTCGGCGCATACCGCACTCAGCCTCATCGGTGCCTCAGCGATCATCTTGCCGCTTCTGATGATCCTCAGCGGCACCATCACGTACCCCTCCTCGGTGCGGTACAGCGGTAGTCCCTCGGGACACTCCACAGACCACAGGGGAGTGTCGTCGCTCATTGCTGTGTCACCGCCGGAATGACTAGCAGTTGCAAGACGGTGCGGAGACTCTGCTTGAGCGCTGCCACGTGGTAGGCCATCTCTTCCGGCGTCGCGGTCTCCAGTACGACACCTTCAACATCCGCGAGGCTTTGGCTGGCCACGATCACCACTGCCTGTTTCAGCGTATCGCGGGTGGGGTGGCCTGCCCTGATGCACGCTTCGCACAGTCCCGAGCGTGGGTTGTCAGGCGCGAGAGGTCCGAAGTCACCTTCTCGCCCACACAGGGCACAGCCGCGCCGGGGTGGTCCGCACTCGCTAGGAGCGTTGTCGTTCACGTCATCGGCTTTCTGTCGGCTCAACGCCATCTCCGCCGCCGGCCGTCTGCTCGGTGCGGACGGTGACCCATGCGGTCTGGCCGTCGGCGTCACCGTCGAGCCCGAAACTGTCGGCCATCTCCAAGGCAGTGAGGAGTGCTCGCCACCGGAATAAGGGAATGGGACCGGACGCATCGGATTCGATCCGGAAGTGATCGGGGTGGCGGGTGACGCGAGGTTCGTACGAGGCAGCGGAGAGACGCGCGGCCATGTCTTGCGCTCGCGAGACGGGTGCGGGCACGACGGTCCTCCGTTGCGGCAATGTCACACACAGTGAAGCTAGTGGACTAGATTTGCCACATGCCTGATCAGCCGCCATATCTCGCCGCTTCTGATCTGCTCCGGCAGCGCATCAGCGACGGTGAATGGTCGCCCGGAGATCGCTTGCCTTCCCGCGCTCGGCTCGGTGAGGAGTACGAGGTCGGCGAGAACGTGATCCGTCGCGCACAGGAACTGCTGATCGCTCAAGGACTTCTGGAGGGCCGCGCCGGTTCCGGTACGTACGTGGCCGAACCGCGCGCGAAGGTCCGCATGGTGCGCTCGCGAAGTCGTGAAGTGCGCGGCGGCTCACCGTTCCGTGGCGACATGGCGGGCCTGGGCAAGGCTGGGTCGTGGGAGCACCACTCCGAGGCCAAGGTGCCGGCGCCCGCAGACATTGCCGCGCGGCTCGGGATCGATGAAGGCGCGCTCACGGTCCACACCACGTACGAGTTCTTGGCCGATGGCAAGCCCGTGCAGTTGTCGAGCAGCTGGGAACCGTACGACCTCACGGGCGGCACCATCGTGGTGTTGCCCGAGGGCGGTCCTCACGGTGGGCGTGGCGTGGTCGAACGAATGGCGGTCATCGGCGTAGCGGTCAGCCATGCTGTGGAGCAGCCGGAACCGAGGCAGGCGACGGCGGAGGAAGCTACTCTGCTTGGTGCTCAGACGGGCGCGTTGGTGACGCACATCCGGCGAACGTACTTCTGCGCCGACGGGCGCCCCGCCGAGACGGCTGACATCGTGATCCCCGCCGCACACTGCGAGATCGTGTACGAGATCCCCATCGAGTAGCCCTGGGGCCAGCTAGCAACGGACCGAGCCGTTCGCAGTCGCTCCCATGTTCGTCGATGTTGAGCAGTCAGCCGAGCCACGCGCCTCCGGCTCGGCTGGGTCTTCTGCGTCGCATCGGGTGGTATGGGGCTGTCAGGTCGCGCCGGTACTCGGGACGCTGAAGAGGCGATCCTAGGCTGACAGGTATGACAAAAGCCGAAAATGCCGTACGGGCGTGGGCACGCCGGTCGGGCTGGCTGTACCCGGTGAGAACGGCACGGGACGTACCCGCGTCGGCTGGGGTGCCGGGGCTGCCGTATCCGAATGGTTGGTACTGCCTGGGGTTTTCGGTGGAACTGCCGCGTGGGCGAGTGATCACCCGGCGCTTGGCTGGTGAGGACGTGGTGCTCTACCGCACTCAGAGCGGATTGGCGCGGGCAGTCGATCCGTACTGTCCGCACCTGGGAGCCCACCTCGGCGCGGGCGGCACCATCGACGGCGAGAACCTGGTGTGTCCGTTCCATGGTTTTGCGTTCGCCCCGGACGGCGCGTGCGTAGGTTCACCTGATAATGCAGTGCTTCGCGCCCGACTCACTACGCGCCCTGTGTTCGAACACAACGGGATTCTGGTTATGTGGCATGGCCACGATGGGAATCGGCCCGCGTGGGAGCTGCCAAATGCAGTTGACCCCGCTGTGACCCCCACTGCGCGATGGAGCATGGAGCTTCCCACTCACCCGCAGGAGATCGTGGAGAACGTTTGCGACTACCGTCACCTCGGGGCTCTCCACCGCCTGCCCGTACGGCTGATCTCCCCACCCACGGCAGACGGACCGCTGCTGCGTACCAACCTGCGGTCCGAAGCAGCCCGCATTCCTTTCCTGGGCAGTCTGACGTGGGAGAACTCTACGTTGATGGCTGGTCTTGGCTGGACGCTGACGGAATTGAGCCTTCCCCGCTTCGGGCTGGTCGTCCACGTGTGGGGTATGGCCACACCCCTCGAACCGGCTCACAGCCGTTTCCGCCTAGCCGTCGCGTGCACGGTCACCGATCCTCGACGCGTGCCGGGCCCGAATGTGCCTGGCTACGTGGCCACGTTGACCAGGGGAGTAGCACAGGCCGTACTTCGCATGACTGCGAGGATCCTGCGTGACGACGTAATGATCTGGAAGCACAAGCGGTACGAACCAATCCCAAAACTGGCTGCCAATGAGCGGAGCATCGGGGTGTTCCGCCACTGGACTCGGCAGTTCTACCCTCCTGCTCCCGCCTCTGCTCCTGATGGCGGCGCCGCTTCGAGGACTTAGCGTCATCTGAGTCAGATCGTGTACTGGGCCGCCAAGTCTGTGGAATGCATCCGATCGTCCCCTTCAGCAAGGCGATCGGATGCGCTCCACAGGGTTCCGTTCGTTCTATATCTCGGCCTCAAGAGTGCCGACGCGAAGCGGCTCGTGGGGCAGGGACAGCGCGTCGGCGGAACGCTGGGCAAGCCACCCCGAAAGCCGATGCGAAGGGCTCTCCGTGCGTACGTGCTTGAAGCCCATGCGCTCGTAGTACGCGTGCGGTCCCTCGTTGGTGCGCCAGGTGTCGATGCGTACCCAGTCCCGCCCTTCAAGGGTGGGCATCAAGAGTGACGGTAGCCCCGACCGACGCCATCGGCGGGGGAAGACCGTCGTGGAAGTGCGCCGCAAGGTCATGGAGTTGGAGAGGCTTCGAGACGAAGGGCGCGCCCCCAAGGCCGGGCGCAAACCGACCGTTGCGCAGTGGATGGAGACCTACCTGACCACGATCGCGAGTCTGAAGCTCAAGCCAAGGTCCCTGGACGACTATTGGTCGAAGACCCGCAACGACATCATCCCGGGCCTTGGCCAACACCGGCTGGACAAGCTCGCGCCGGAACACCTGGAAAGGCTCTACGCGGACATGCTCCAAGAGCATGCGGCGTCGCACGTCCTCAAGGTGCATCGCATCTTGTCGTGCGCGCTGAAAATCGCGCACCGCCGCCGACTCGTCGTGGAAAACGTCGCCACGCTCGTGGACCCGCCCAGCGTCGACGAGACAGAGACGAACCCGTTCACGATCGAAGAGGCCAAAGCCTTCTTGGAGGCCGCTGCCAAACGGCCCGCCTTCATGCGCTGGGTCGTCGGTGTCGGCATGGGCTTTCGCCAGGGTGAAGCTCTGGGTTTCCGCTGGCCTTACGTCGACCTCGAAGCCGAGCTGTTCCACCCCCATTGGCAGCTCCAACGTCTGACTTGGCGTCACGGATGCAAGGACCCGCATGCCTGTGGGGCCCGCCTCCACCGCTTCGAGACATGCCCGTTGCCCTGCTCGACGCACAGGAACTACACGCGCGGCTGTCCCAAACCGTGCACGAAGACGTGCACACGGCATGCCAGCACGTGTCCTGAACGGAAAGGCGGCGGGTTGGCCTTCACGCGTCCCAAGACGAAGAAGAGCCGGAATGCGGTACCGATTCCCCCGCCGTTCGTGCCCTACCTGCGCGAGCACAAGGCGCAGCAGGACGAAGCGCGGATAGCTGCGGGCGTCGACTGGGAGGAGCACGACGTGGTGTTCGCTCGACCCGACGGCCGGCCGATTGACCCCCGCGCTGATTGGGAGGAGTTCAAAGAACTCCTCACGGAGGCGGGTATCAGCGACCGCCGTCTGTACGACGGCAGCCGCCACACCACAGGCACGATCCTCACCGAACTGGGCGTGGACATGCCGACCATCATGGAAATCCTCCGGCACACAGGGATCACCCAGACCCGACGCTATGTGAAGGGGAGATCACACCTCTCCAAAGACGCGATGAGCCGCATGGGAGCCGCCTTCTGGCCTCAGCCAGATACCGCGACTGAGACCAAAACTGAGACCACAGGCAACAGAGCAGCCCGCTCACGTCGCCGTCGCCGCATCAAGTAGCAGCAAAAAGCCCAGGTCACAGAGGTGACCTGGGCTTTTTTGCATTGAGCCGCCTTCGGGATTCGAACCCGAGACCTACGCATTACGAGTGCGTTGCTCTGGCCAACTGAGCTAAGGCGGCGTGCCGCGTTGCCGGGAGGGCGTTTGCGGCGTCGCCAAGTCTACACAGGTCCGAGGGGTGGTCTGTACGGGGGCCGGGGCGGGGTCAGGTGCAGGTCTTGTGGGGGGTGGGGGGTGTGGCTTTGAGGAGGTAGGTGTTGATGGCGGTGTCGATGCAGGTGCTGCCGCGGCCGTAGGCGGTGTGGCCGTCGCCGTTGTAGGTGAGGAGGCGGCCGGAGGTGAGCTGGGCGGCCAGGCCGCGGGCCCAGCGGTAGGGGGTGGCGGGGTCTCGGGTGGTGCCGACCACGACGATGGGGGCCGCGCCCCTGGCCTCGACACGGTGCGGGCTGCCGGTGGCCGGGCGGGGCCAGTAGGCGCAGTTCAGGGCGGACCAGGCCAGGCCGCGGCCGAAGACGGGGGACGCCTTCTCGAAGGCGGGGACCGCCTCGCGGACGTCGTCCGGGCCGCGGAAGGCGGCGGGGAGGTCCAGGCAGTTGACGGCGGGGTTGGCGAACATCAGGTTGGCGTAGCCGCCCTTGCTGTTCCGTTCGTAGTAGTGGTCCGAGAGGGCCAGCAGGGCGCTGCCATCGCCCTTGCCAGCGGGTTTCAGGGCCGATTTCAAGGCCGTACGGAGCTGGGGCCAGCCGCTCTGGTCGTACATCACGGAGATCACGCCGGTCGTCGCCAGGCTCTCGGTGAGGCGGCGAGGGCCGGAGGTGCGGAGCGGGTGTCTGTCGGTGCGGTCGAAAAGCGCCTTCAGGCGGCGGCCGGCATCCGCCGGACTCTTGGTGCCGAGCGGGCAGTCCTTGCGCCCCACGCAGTCCTTGGCGAACGAGGTGAACGCGGTCTCGAAGCCCCCCGTCTGCTCGCGGTTCATGCGCTCCGCGTCCAGCGACGGGTCCATCGCACCGTCCAGGACCACGCGGCCGACGCGGCTCGGGTACAGGCCGGCGTAGGTGGCGCCGAGGAAGGTGCCGTACGACGCGCCGACGTAGTTGAGCTTCCCGTCGCCGAGCGCGGCCCGCAGCACGTCCATGTCGCGGGCGGCCTCGATGGTGGAGACGTGGCCCAGGATGCGGCCGGAGCGGGTCTCGCAACCGCGGCCGAACTTCTTGTACGCCGCCACGAGGCGCGCCGCCTCCGCCCCGTCGTCCGGGGTCTGGTCGGTGGCCGTGAACTCGTCCATCTGCCGGCCGGACAGGCAGGTGACGGGCTCGCTGGCCCCCACCCCGCGCGGGTCCACGGCGACCATGTCGTACCGGGCCCGTACGGATGCCGGGTAGCCGATGCCCGCGTACTGCTGGAGGTACCCGATGGCCGAGCCGCCGGGGCCGCCCGGATTGACCAGCAGCGAGCCCAGCGGCTTCGCCCGGCCTGTCGCCTTTTTACGGGCCACAGCGAGCTTCACATCGCCGCCGGCCTTCGGCCGGGTGTAGTCGAGCGGGACCTTCATCGTGGCGCACTCGAACCCCCGCGCCCGGCACGCGTGCCAGGTCAGCCGCTGCCCGTAGTACGGCTTCAGGGCGGCCGGCGGGGTCGCCGACAGCGGCCGGAGCGGCGTGGGCTCCTCGCGCGCGAAGCCGACGCCCTTGCTGTCCAGGGACGCCGAGCCGCCCGCCGAGCAGCCGGAGACCAGGAGGAGGACGGCTGCCGCCGCGGCGGTACCGGAGGTGCGGAGCAGGCGGCTGCTGGTCATCGGCTGATCCCTTGCCCTTGCCGTAGTCGATTCGAACGCGCTTGGTGATCGCATGCATTCGGAGCGTATCCGGCGAGGTGCGGTGAGCCTCCGTTCCGCGGGCCATTTCTCACTCGTACGAGCCGAGATCGGATGAGCCGCGGCTGGCAGGGCAGGGAGGGGTTCAGCCGGCTCTCAGGGACATCGTCATGGACTCCACCGCCAAGAGCGGCGCCACGTTGCGGTCCAGGGCCCGGCGGCACGCGATCACCGACTCGATGCGGCGCAGCGTCTGCTCCGGCTTCGTCCCCGACGCTATGCGCTCGACCGCGGCCCGTACGTCCGTATTCGCCAGGGCCACCCGCGAACCGAGCTGCAACGCCAGCACGTCGCGGTAGAAGCTCATCAGGTCGATCAGCGCGAGATCGAGGCTGTCGCGCTGGGTACGGGTCGACCGGCGCTTCTGGCGGTCCTGGAGCTCCTTCATGGCGCCCGCCGTGCCGCGCGGGAGGCGGCCGCCGGTGCCCGCCGCCGCGCCGAGTGCCGCGCGCAGCTCCTCCGTCTCCTTCGCGTCGACGTCCTCGGCCACCTGTTTGGCGTCCTCCCCCGCCGCGTCCAGCAGCTCCTGCGCGGCCTTGAGGCAGCCGCCGACGTCGTCCACGCGCATCGGCAGTTTGAGCACGGCCGCCCGGCGGGCGCGAGCCCGCTCGTCCGTGGCCAGGCGGCGGGCGCGGCCGATGTGGCCCTGGGTGGCGCGGGCCGACTGGGCGGCCAGTTCGGGCTCGATGCCATCGCGCCGCACCAGGACATCGGCCACCGCGTCGACCGGCGGCGTACGGAGTGTGAGGAGGCGGCAGCGGGAGCGGATGGTGGGCAGCACGTCCTCCAGGGAGGGCGCGCACAGCAGCCATACGGTGCGGGGCGCGGGTTCCTCGATGGCCTTCAGGAGCACGTTGCCCGCGCCCTCGGTCAGCCGGTCCGCGTCCTCCAGGACGATCACCTGCCAGCGTCCGCCGGCGGGCGACAACTGGGCGCGGCGCACCAGGTCGCGGGTCTCCTTGACGCCGATGGACAGGAGGTCCGTACGGACGATCTCGACATCGGCGTGCGTGCCCACGGTCGTGGTGTGGCAGCCGTCGCAGAAACCGCAGCCCGGCGCTCCGCCCAGCGCCCGGTCCGGGCTGACGCACTGGAGCGCGGCCGCGAAGGCACGGGCGGCCGTCGAGCGCCCGGAACCCGGCGGGCCGGTGAACAGCCAGGCGTGGGTCATCTTGGACGCGGTGATCTCATCCGCGGAGCCCTCGATCGTCGCGGTGACGAACCGGTCCGCGTCGCCGGCGGCATCGGCGAGCTGCGCCGTCACTTGGTCCTGGCCGACCAGGTCGTCCCACACCGCCATGCTGTCCTCCGCACTGTTTGCCCTGCGGCTACCCATTGTGGGTCATGGGTCCGACAGTCCGGCCCGGATGAGTTCGACAGCCGGCCCGCGGCGAGGGGCTCCCGGCCCGGATACGGGGCATAGGTAAGGGGCGGAGCACCATGGGCTC
>NZ_JBHVHQ010000064.1:0-19100 GCF_042800135.1 Streptomyces sp. NPDC057654
CCCGCGGCCTTCTCGGCGGAGGACGCGTTCTTGGTCGCCTTCTCGGCCTTGTCGGCCTTGGGGGCGGCCTTGCCGGTCTCGGCGGCGGCCTCGCTGTCGCCCGTACGGGCCTTGGAGGTCGTACGGCGCTTCGGCTTGGTCTCGGCGGCCGGGGCCTCGGCGGGCTTCTCGGAGCCGGAGCCTTGGCCCTGCTTCTCCTTGATGACCTCGATCAACTGGCCTTTGCGCATCCGCGCGGTGCCCTTGATGCCGAGGCTGGAGGCGAGCTGCTGGAGCTCCGCCAGGACCATGGCGTCGAGGCCCGTGCCCGAACGGCGCCGCCGGGAGGCACTGGCAGGGGCAGCACCGGTGGCAGGCGCGGCGGGAGCGTCCGTGGCGGGCGCGGAGGCATTGCCGACGGAGCCGTCGGCGGTCACGCCCATCAGATCGGTGGTGTCGCTCACGAAGGGGTCCTTCCCTGGAGCGGGCGTCGGCCTGTCTGGCTCGGCGACCGGTTGTGCTGTCCGGCTGCGGTCCTTGGCTTGCGGACCGGGCCGGGGCGGTGGTCCGCCGGTACGGCGGAAAGATCAATTCATGGTTCCGGCGTGAAGGAGATCAGAAGTGACGCATCACCCATGTCGCTCACGCCGATTCCGGAGCGTGCTCGAAACTGCTCAGGCAGGCTGCTCAGGCAGTTGGGGAGGCTCCCGGAAGAAATGCGGTCCCTGATCGGGACACAGAGCACCGCGCCGGTATGGCGTCGAGTGCAGACTTGAGGTTAACACTACCGGGTCCAACAAATATTCCCCCTCTCAAAGACCCACAACCGTGTGTCGTCAGGTGCCGAGCGGCAGAACGCTCGCCCCTTGGGCGTCGAGAGCCAGCCGGTTGGCCGCCCACCCCTCGCCCGCCAGCCGTGCGACCTTGTCGGCCGCACCGTCCTCGGTCAGCGCGAGCACCGTCGGGCCCGCGCCGGAGATGACCGCGGGGACGCCGTCCGCGCGCAGTCGGTTGACCAGGGCCACGCTGTCCGGCATCGCCGGGGCGCGGTACTCCTGGTGGAGCCGGTCCTCGGTGGCGGCCAGCAGCAGCTCGGGGCGCCTGGTCAGCGCCTCGACCAGGAGCGCCGCGCGGCCCGCGTTGGCCGCCGCGTCCACATGCGGGACGGTGCGCGGCAGCAGCCCGCGCGCGGTCTCGGTGAGCACCGCCTTGGCGGGCACGAAGACCACCGGAACGATGGAATCCGACGGCTGCATCCGGACCGCCCGCGCGGCTCCGGACTCCGTCCAGGCCAGTGTGAAGCCGCCGAGCAGGCAGGCGGCGACGTTGTCCGGGTGGCCCTCGATCTCGGTGGCCAGCTCCAGCAGCGCCGCGTCGTCCAGCCGCTCGGCCCCGCCTATGGTCACGGCCCTGGCGGCGACGATTCCGGCGCAGATCGCGGCGGAGGAGGAGCCGAGTCCGCGGCCGTGCGGGATGCGGTTGGCGCAGACCACTTCCAGGCCGCGCGGCTGCCCGCCGAGCAGGTCGAAGGCGGTGCGCAGGGCCCGTACGAGCAGATGGGCCTCGTCGCGCGGCAGCGTGTCCGCGCCCTCGCCGGCGATGTCGATGTGCAGCCCGGAGTCGGCCACCCTGACCACGACGTCGTCGTAGAGCCCGAGGGACAGGCCGAGGGCGTCGAAGCCGGGACCGAGATTGGCGCTGGTCGCGGGGACGCGCACTCGGACGGCGGCGGCGCGGAAGGCGGGACCGGCCATCGCTCGATGACTCTCCTTGGTATGACAGTCCGGTGACTGGGGGGTCGGGTGTGACTGGTGTGACTCAGTGGCAATGTGGGGCGGAGAAGGTACGAGCGCCCTCAAGGGGCCACGACCACCATGACGCACGGCGTCGGCAGGAGTCTGCGGCGGGGCGGATTGAGTACAGCCTATCGAAGGAAGGTTCTGCGGCGACATAGGGCGCACAGGAGGCGCACGATGCGTGTCGCACGCCGTCCTGTGCTCCATTGCTGACGTTACGGCAGGTTGTGCCCCGTAATCAGCGATACACGAGGCAGTCCCCGCCGGTTGTACGAGCCCGCGCTACGCGAACCGTACGAGCCGCGACCGTAGAAATCCGAGCCGTACGCGCCGGGGCCGGGCCCCGGCGTCGGGCCCGGAGCCGGTCAGGCGAGGCCGAGCCGCTGCGCCGCCGCGTCCGCGTCCACCGGGACCGTCACGGGCTGCGGCGCGCCGGCCACCGCCCAGTCGGGGTCCTTGAGCCCGTTCCCCGTCACCGTGCAGACGATGCGCTGGCCGGGGTCGACCTTGCCCTGCTCGGCTGCGCTCAGCAGCCCCGCGACGCTCGCCGCGGAGGCGGGCTCGACGAACACGCCCTCCTGCGAGGCCAACAGCCGGTAGGCGGAGAGGATCTGTCGGTCGGTCACCGCGTCGATGAGGCCGCCCGACTCGTCGCGCGCCTGCTCGGCGAAGTTCCAGGAGGCCGGATTGCCGATGCGAATGGCGGTGGCGATGGTGTGCGGGTCCTTGACGACCTCGCCGCGCACGATCGGCGCGGAACCGGAAGCCTGGAATCCCCACATCCGGGGCGTGCGCGAGGCGACCGCGTCGGCGGCGTATTCGCGGTACCCGCGCCAGTACGCGGTGATGTTGCCGGCGTTGCCGACGGGCAGGACGTGGATGTCGGGCGCGTCGCCGAGCGCGTCGACGATCTCGAACGCCGCGGTCTTCTGCCCCTCGATACGGGCCGGGTTCACCGAGTTGACCAGCGCCACCGGGTAGTTCTCGGAGAGGCCGCGGGCCAGCGTGAGGCAGTCGTCGAAGTTGCCGTCGACCTGGAGGATGCGCGCGCCGTGCACCAGCGCCTGGCCCATCTTGCCGAGCGCGATCTTGCCCTGCGGCACGAGCACGGCGCAGACCATTCCGGCCCGTACGGCGTAGGCGGCGGCCGAGGCGGAGGTGTTGCCGGTGGAGGCGCAGATGACGGCCTTCGCGCCCTCCTCCTTCGCCTGCGTGATGGCCATGGTCATGCCGCGGTCCTTGAAGGACCCGGTGGGGTTCGCGCCCTCGACCTTGAGGTGCACCTCGCAGCCGGTGCGCTCGGAGAGCACCTGGGCGGGTACGAGCGGCGTGCCGCCCTCGCGGAGCGAGACCACCGGGGTGTTCGCGTGGACCGGCAGCCGGTCCCGGTACTCCTCGATGATGCCGCGCCACTGGTGGGTGCCCGACAGCCGCGGACTGGTGATTGCAGACATTGCTTCCGTTACTCCCCTTCGACCCGCATGATGCTCGCGACACCCCGCACGGTGTCGAGCCTGCGCAGCGCCTCGACCGTCGCCGACAGGGCGGCGTCGGCCGCCCGGTGGGTGACGACGACCAGCGACGCCTCGCCGTCCTTGCCCTGCTGGCGGACCGTGTCGATCGACACGTCGTGCTCGGCGAAGACCGTGGCGACCTGGGCGAGCACGCCCGGCTTGTCGGCGACGTCGAGGCTGATGTGGTACCGCGTGACCACGTCGCCCATCGGACTCACGGGCAGCCGCGAGTAGGCGGACTCCCCCGGTCCGGTGGTCTCCGCCAGCCGGTTGCGGCAGGCCACGACAAGGTCGCCGAGGACAGCGGAGGCGGTCGGCGAGCCACCGGCGCCGGGCCCGTAGAACATCAGCTGCCCGGCCGCCTCGGCCTCGACGAAGACGGCGTTGTACGCCTCGCGCACGGAGGCCAGCGGGTGGCTCAGCGGGATCATCGCCGGGTGCACGCGGGCGGTGACCGACTTGCCGTCGGCGGCCCGCTCGCAGATGGCGAGGAGCTTGACCGTGCAGCCCATCCGCTTCGCGGACGCGATGTCGGCGGAGGTGACCTCGGTGAGGCCCTCACGGTGCACGTCGTCGAGGCGTACGCGCGTGTGGAAGGCGATTCCGGCCAGGATCGCGGCCTTGGCGGCGGCGTCGAACCCCTCGACGTCGGCGGTCGGGTCGGCCTCCGCGTACCCGAGGGCGGTGGCCTCGTCGAGCGCCTCGGAGTAGCCGGCTCCGCTGGAGTCCATCCGGTCGAGGATGAAGTTGGTCGTGCCGTTGACGATGCCCAGCACCCGGTTGACATTGTCGCCCGCGAGCGACTCGCGCAGCGGCCGTACGAGCGGGATCGCGCCGGCGACGGCGGCCTCGTAATAGAGGTCGGCGTTCTGCTTCTCGGCGGCGGCGTGCAGCGCGGCGCCGTCCTCGGCGAGCAGCGCCTTGTTGGCGGAGACGACGCTCGCGCCGTGCTCGAAGGCGGTGGTGATCAGGGTCCGGGCGGGCTCGATGCCGCCGATGACCTCGACGACCACGTCGATGTCGCCGCGTTTGACGAGCGCGGTGGCATCGGTGGTGATCAGCTCGGCGGGCACGCCGTCGCGCACCCGGCCGGGGCGGCGGACCGCGATCCCGGCGAGCTCGACCGGGGCGCCGATGCGCGCCGTGAGGTCGTCCGCGTGCGTCGTCATGATGCGCGCCACCTCTGAGCCGACAACACCACAGCCCAGCAGCGCCACTTTCAGCGGACGCGTACGCATCATCCGACCTCGTCTCTCATACATCTTCGGTGGTACACCAGTCTCACTCACCGGACGGGGGTTTCCGTCCCCCGTCCAGTATCCGAGATCGTTATTCCCGCGGGCCGAACGCCGTCCGGCTACGGCTTCCGCCGACCGTCAACCGCCGCTAACCGACATCAAGCCGCAGAAGATCTTCTTCCGTTTCCCGCCGGACGATGACGCGCGCCTCGCCATTCTTCACCGCGACGACGGGCGGGCGCAGGGCGTGGTTGTAGTTGCTGGCCATGGAGCGGCAGTACGCGCCCGTGGCGGGGACGGCGAGGAGGTCGCCGGGGGCGAGATCGGCGGGGAGGAAGGCGTCGCGCACGATGATGTCGCCGGATTCACAGTGCTTGCCGACGACGCGGGAGAGCATGGGCTCGGCGTCGGAGGAGCGGGAGACCAGGGCGACGGTGTAGTCGGCGTCGTAAAGGGCCGTACGAATGTTGTCGGACATGCCGCCGTCGACGGAGACATAGGTGCGCAGCCCGGCCAGCTCCTTGACCGTACCGACCTCATACAGCGTAAAAGCGGTGGGGCCGACAATGGCACGGCCGGGTTCGACGGAAAGCCGCGGCACGGCGAGCCCGGCGGCCTCGCACTCGCGGCCGACGATGTCGCCGAGCGCCTTGGCGATCTCGTGCGGCTCGCGGGGGTCGTCCTCGGAGGTGTAGGCGATGCCGAGGCCGCCGCCGAGGTCGATCTCGGGCAGCTCGACGCCGTGCTCGTCGCGCACCTCGGCGAGCAGCTGCACGACGCGGCGGGCGGAGACCTCGAAACCGGCCATGTCGAAGATCTGCGAACCGATGTGCGAGTGGATGCCGATGAGCTCCAGCCCGTCCAGCTTGAGCACCCGGCGCACGGCCTCGGCGGCCTGTCCGCCGGCGAGCGCGATGCCGAACTTCTGGTCCTCGTGCGCGGTGGCGATGAACTCGTGGGTGTGCGCCTCGACGCCGACCGTCACCCGGACCTGTACGCGCTGCCGCTTGCCGAGCCGCTCGGCGATGTGCGCGACGCGCACGATCTCCTGGAAGGAGTCGAGCACGATCCGCCCGACGCCGGCCTCGACAGCCCGGGTGATCTCCTCCGTGGACTTGTTGTTGCCGTGCAGGGCGATGCGCTCGGCGGGCATACCGGCGCCGAGGGCGGTGGCGAGCTCGCCGCCGGAGCAGACGTCGAGATTCAGCCCCTCCTCGGCGAGCCAGCGCACGACGGCGCGGGAGAGGAACGCCTTGCCGGCGTAGAAGACGTCGGCGTCGGCGCCGAACGCCTGCCGCCAGGCGCGGCAGCGGGCGCGGAAGTCGTCCTCGTCGAGGATGTAGGCGGGGCTGCCGAACTCCTCGGCGAGGTCCTTGACGCTGATCCCGCCGACGCTGACGACGCCGTCGGCGCCGCGCGCGACGGTACGGGCCCAGACCCGCGGATCGAGGGCGTTGAGGTCGGCGGCGGGAGCGGTGTAGTGCCCTTCGGGGAGCACGTCGGCGTGGCGGGGCCCGGCGGGGTGGGCGGAACGGCTCATGGTTTCGGGAGCTTCCCCTCAGAGAGGTGCGGAGTTCGGAGAGATGCGCGGGTCAGAGATGCGCGGGTGCGGTGATGCCGAGCTGGCGGAGGCCGTCTGCCAGCACGGCGCCGGTGGCCTCGACGAGGGCCAGCCGGGCGCGGTGGACGGCCGAGGGTTTCTCGTCGCCGCGAGGGAGGACGGGGCACTGGTGGTGCCAGCGGAGGAAGGCGTCGGCGAGGTGGGTGAGATAGCGAGCGAGGCGGGAGGGATCGGCGCGTGCGACGACCCGCTCCCGATCACCGAGCAGTCCAAGCAGCTCAGTGCTGCCGTCCAGCTCCCCCTCCCCGGGAGAGAACCCGAGGTCACGGGCGTTACGGAGGAGGGCCTGGGTACGGGAGTGGGCGTACCGGACGCGGAAGAGGGGGTTGGTCTCCCGCTGTACGAGCAGCTGGTCGCGGTCGAAGCCGGGGCTGGTGAGGAGGCTCCAGCGGGCGGCGTCGGGCCCGAGCCGGCGGACGAGGTGGGCGGGGGGCGAGAGCGGCAGGGCCGGGGAGGAAGGGGGGATGGCGCGGAGCTCTCGCAGAAGCGCGGCGTGGGCGGCGCCATCGAGGGTGATGTTCAAAAACCCGGGATTGGCGATATCCACGCTTCGAATACCCGGCTCGCGAACGAGCAGCCGCCGCAGCACTTCGGCGACGTCATGGGCGGGGCGGCCGGCGTCCTTGGCGAGCCGGAGGGCGATGTTGGTGGCGAAGTCTCCGCGGCCGGGGCGGGGCGGGGTACGCACGGTGACCCGCTCGGGCACGGGCGCGGCGAGCTCACCGGCGTCGACGGCACGGCGCACGACGCGCACCAGGGTGCGCGAGAGCTCAGCTGGGGTCACAGGACAAGCGTATGGGAGAACAGGGGTGCCCCCGCGAACAGGTTTCACCCTGCGGGACGCCCCACGGACTCCGGGTCCGCGCCACCGGGCGCGGCCGAGTCCGGCAGCCCGGCGTCCTCACCGTCGTCGTCCCCGCCCCTCCCCATGAGCCGCCGCACCAGCCGCACCATCTCGGCGGGCTCGAACGGCTTGGCCAAGAACGCGTCGACCCCGACCGCACGCCCGCTCTCCACTTCGGGCTGGGTGCAGGCGCTGATGATCGCGATCGGCAGCCGGCTGGTACGGGGATCGGCCCGCAGCCGGGCGGCGGTACGCAGCCCGTCGAGCCGGGGCATGACGACATCGAGCGTGACGACGTCGGGCCGTACGCGATGGATGATCTCCAGACATTCGGCACCATCGGCCGCGGTCACGACCTCGAACCCTTCGAGTTCGAGGTTGACCCTGATCAGCTGCCGGATCACCTTGTTGTCATCGACGACAAGGACCCGGCCGGTCGCGCCCGGCACAACTAGAGAGTAGGCGCGCACCTCCTGCTGCGTCCGGGTTTTCCCCACTTCCGCCATGCGAGGGAGCGCATCACGCCCGATCGGGAACGTAGGCCCATTCACCCGATACACCCCCATACCCCCACCCGCTCCCCTCCTCATCCCCCCACTCCCCCACCCACCCCACGGACCGCCCCGACCCCCGCAAATACCCGTTCCTGGGCACCCTCCGGAAGCTGGTAGTGTTCTACCCGTCGCCAGGCAAACGGGCGACACGCCCCCGTAGCTCAGGGGATAGAGCAACGGCCTCCGGAGCCGTGTGCGCAGGTTCGAATCCTGCCGGGGGCACCGCAGTTCAGGTGCCCAAAAGGCCCTCTGATCAGGCACTAGGCCAGATCGGAGGGCCTGCCGCTATATGCAGCGAGATGCCACCGAGAGCACCCTTAGGACACGCACCGCGGGACATACGCGGGATCGGACATTTAGCCCGCCAGTCGCCCAAGTCATTACATAGCGAACGCCCCGAGGTGTTCACCTCGGGGCGTTCAGAGTGATCATTATCACGCGTATTCAAGCAGCAGATCTTCGATGCGCTTGTTGGCTACGACGTGGCGTCCATGGAGACACTTGGCGTATCGGGCCAGCAGCACCTCAACAGTGTTGCCTGCACGTTCGGCGACCTCCGTGGGGTCGGCCCCAGCATTGAGCCACGTGGACAGCGCCGAGTGGCGCAGATCATACGGGCGGTCCGCCAAGGGGCTCTTGACCAGTTCGGGCGGCAGACCGAACTCTCGGGCTTCGGCCCACACGCGTGAGTAGGTAGAGGAGCCGACGAGGCCACCCCGCTCGTTGAAAAAGAGCCTTCCGTCATCGGCAGTGCCGAAGGTATCGATGCCGTACCGCCAGA
This sequence comes from Streptomyces sp. NPDC057654, assembly GCF_042800135.1. Lineage (NCBI taxonomy): Bacteria > Bacillati > Actinomycetota > Actinomycetes > Kitasatosporales > Streptomycetaceae > Streptomyces > Streptomyces sp. NPDC057654. Next base: position 8,328 of record NZ_JBHVHQ010000064.1, read on the forward strand.
TCGCTACGAGCGGCGGCGGCAGGGGGATTGGCCGCACCTCTTCGGGTTCGCGGTTCTTCAGCCCGCGGTCATCGTGAACCTCGCCGGTCTTAGTCCACTTCTTGCCGGCGGTTGGGCGAGACCTGTGAAGGTTGGCCAGCCCCCAGCCTTCCTCGGGGAGATGGCAATCCGGGAGGGCGACAGCAACCGCCTCGGCCGGACGCATCCCCGCGTAGTACATGCCGGCGTACATCCCCACCAGCCGTCTCCCCCTGGCACGGCGGTAGCCGCCAACGTAGGAGACAGCGTCAAGCAGATTGCTGGCCTGCTTCGGGTTGGCTACGACCCGCGGGTCGACTGCGACGATCCGCGACGGCTTCTGCCACGAAACGGCCTTGACAGGATTCTCGGTGAACTCACCACGCTCGATGGCGTAACTGAGGGCATTGACCAATCCCTTGCGTTTACGCTTCACTGTCTCGCCCGCGGCTGCCGAACCGTCGAGTTTCAGCTTGAGCGCATCCAGCACACCTCGCATCACCACCGGATCGGCCAGGTCAGCGAGCGGCGGCGAGTTGCCTGCGATCCAGTCGAGCACCGCTCGGGCCTCCGGCGGAATGTCACGCTCGTCCGGCCCCGGAAGCAGGAACGCCCAGTCCCGCAAAGCCCGCTGCATGGCCATATCTGCCGGGCGCCCCGGACACTTCGGCATGAGCGCCTTGGTGACACCGGTCAGGGCCTCGTTGATCTCATCACGGTAATTGGGCGATGCATGGGGCCACTTCATGCGCAGGTACTCCTGCGCGAATGCGTACCACGTCAACGCCGGCGGCTTCTCCGCCATCGAGGGTGGAAAACCCGTCTCCGTGTCGAACTGCTCCCCGGCCTCTTGGGCCATGAGGAGCCGCGACCTCAGCTTGTCAGCAAGGCCCTTGGTGCGACGCGACCGTGATACCTCGCGCCCCGCCACGACCCAGCGAACCTCGAAGGTATCCTTCCCCCGGCGTGACTTTGCCCTGACGTCCCATATACGAACGTCGGTGGTTCTCAAATCGAAGCTCCCTCTCTCGTATGCAGCCATTCCATAAAGGCACTTCGCCAGACGCGCAGCTCACCATTGGGGAGTTTAAGCACCGCCGGACCGGTTCCCAATTCACGCCATCGGTAGAAGGTGCGACGTGAAACTCCCTTCAGCTCCCTCAGCACTTCGGGAACCGTCATCAGCTCATCTTCTGCCTTAGTGCCTCTCATTCGCCGACCTCAATGTCGAATACCCGTCTGTCGCAGCGTCCCGATGATCTCGCCGTGCCCCTACTGGAGCACCTCCAAGCAAAAGAGGCGGATAGCACAGTGCGCTGTTTTAGAGCAGGGCGGACCCAGGAGGGGCGCATGAGAGTTTCCTTATGGCAGGGGCGGAAGCAGACACGGTCCGCAATGGAACGGCAGGGGTATCGGGCGGGCGCCTCTCTCTTAGCTTCGGGTTCGGCCTTGTCGCCAGGAGGCACCGAGTGCAGCTGCGCGCCAGAAAGACGCTGTCCGCTCTGGTCCACCGCCAAGCAGCCGGTGCGGACTACATCCATGGTGTGGATGATCCCCGGTTTGGCTAACCGGGGATCATCGGTTATATAGGGGTGCTGTCGCGCGGAATCCTCTGCCCAGCGCAGGGTTGAGGGCTTACGAAGCCAGTCGGTACGACCGGAGAGCTGATGTCGCGCCGTCCGATTCCAGAACAAGGAAGCCTTCGTCAGTGAGACGGCGAAGGCTACGGACCACCGCTCGCTCGCCGACACCGATGGCGCGAGCAACCTGCCGAGTGGAGGCGCCAGGGTGGGCAGCGACGTGCGCGAGGACCGTGCGATCACGGTGATAGTCGCGCTGTACCTGGTCCTCCACAAAGAGGCCGGCTGCGCAGACGCAGAGGCACAAAGAAGTGACGAGGACGCCATGATCCCAGCGTCGTGACGCGGTCGAGGTTTCCAGGACGCCGAGGATGAAGAGAACCGGGGCGGTGAACCGCAGGGAACGCACGGTGGCTTTGGACAGGAGTACTCCTCGGGTCAGGGCTTCGTGGAAGCCTTCAGCGTCGAAGGGCCATCTCGGCTTTGGTGGCACCCAGTCGGCCGGCGCTCAAATTAAAGCCGCGCCTCGTGCCCTTCGACGGCCAGGTTTTTCGGGGACGTTATACGTTGGCATGGACTCCGCAGCAGGTTCCAGTCCTTCGAGGCTATTGCCTCTCTGCCGTGAGCGAATCTACTCCCGGCACGCGAGGTAGGCGGCCGTCATGCCCCTGAATGCCGACCTCGCTTAGCTCATCCTTTAGCTGCGCAACCGCTTAGTGGAACCAACATCGTCAGCTCGCCGGCATCGTCGATCCTCTGCGAATTTCCCGCATCCTCGACACAGACCAGAAATGACGGCTTGGCTGCGTGATGCGCCTACGCGCATAAGTACCACAAAGGAAATCGCCGTGCGTCAGCGCAGCGTCAGGCGGACGCAGCTTAGGAATTCTTACGCTGGTTGCTCACAGAACTTCTCTGTGCCCGACCGAGCAGGTATCTCCATCACGACCATCGCTATCTCAGCGGTCGGAACATCTCCGCGTGTGCGGAGCGGGCCCGGAGCCGTCGCGGTACGGGGTGCCGAACACCGGAACATCTCCGCATGTGCGGAGCGGACTCGGCGAGCGTCCAGTACTGGCGTCCGGACTGCGGAACATCTCCGCATGCGCGGAGCGGACGTCGCGGTGTCCTGGGGACCGTGGGCCGCCGACGGAACATCTCCGCATGCGCGGAGCGGACACCTTCCAAAGGCCCTTCATACCCTCCAGGACCGGAACATCTCCGCATGCGCGGAGCGGACGGGCACTTCATGCCTACTAGGTGCGCGGTGCACGGAACATCTCCGCATGCGCGGAGCGGACCGCGGCCTCAAGCGGCTCGCGCTGAACAACGACGGAACATCTCCGCATGCGCGGAGCGGACCCCTACGTGACCTGCACCGTTCAGAGGGCTTTTCCTTCCCTTTGCTCGGTAGCGTGAGGGGCGAGGGTGAGGAATCGGCAGCCGTAGGCGCGGACGCCGCCATCACCGACCCCGATCGGCGGCGCGCCGGAACATCTCCGCGTGCGCGGAGCGGATGCCGCTGTCCCCTGCCACCGCGTACCACTGATCCGGATCATCTCCGCGTGCGCGGAGCGGGCCCGAACGCGCTGCCCACGTCATGGGGCTCTCGCAGACTACCTCCGCGCGCGCAAGCGGACGCGTGCCCAGCGTGGCACCTGTGGTGGCGCGGTACCTCCCGCCCGCACGGAGCGCGTGAGGCCCTCCGGAACCCCAAGGAGGGGGTTTCGGCCAGCGGGCAGGGCGGACATCGGCCAACCTGAACTCAGTTTCCCTGGCCGCACCTTGGGGCTACGCCCACCGCTACGCTCATCTCAAGGATCACGGGTATGTGGTAGCTCGCAACTTGAGCGTGGGAGACGTGATCGCTGCCGAGGAGGGGACATGGAGGAGGATCCGGGTCCGTCGGGCGGAACGCCCGGTGGCGGGCGCGCGGTTGTGGGACTTCGGGGCTTCGTCATCCTGATCGTTGCAGGTGCCGCGGGTGTGCTGACGGGGCGTCACCTGGGGGTCGGTATCGGCATCGTCCTGGCGTGTGTCACAGCCGGCTGGCTGAACTGGTGGCTGGGCGACTGAGGCGCCACGGTCCGGTCCCCGTCGGGTGGCGGCCGTCGTGCCGTTCAACAGCTCGTGTACCAGCGCTGACCTGCGCTGAGGGGGGATTCGCTCCGCGTTGTCAGTGGGGGCGTGTAGACATGGAGGCTGTTGCTCGGTGCCTGGCTCCGCGGGAGCGGGGTGCCGGGTTCTGGTCCGTGCGGGAGCGGGTGAGAGTACGTGCCTTTCAACCTGGCTGATGATCCATGGCTGCCAGTGATCCTGACGGACGGCGGGACGGCGGAGCTGTCCCTGCGCGAGGTGCTGGTGCGCGCCCATGAGGTGCGTGCCCTGCCCCTGGATGCGCCGTCGCAGGTTCCGCCGGTGCTGCGGGTGTTGCTGGCCGTGGTGCACCGGGCGCTGCGCGGGCCGGCTGATGACGGCCAGTGGCGCGTCTGGTGGGACCGGGGGGCGTTCGACGCGCAGCGTGTGGAGGCGTATCTGGAGGAGCAGCGGGGGCGGTTCGCGTTGTTCGATGCGCGGGCCCCGTTCCTGCAGTGCGGCGGGCTCCAGGCGCTGAATGGGAAGACGAAGACGGCCGCTTTGCTGGTGCCGCACGTGGCCAGCGGCCACAATGTTCCCCTGTTCTCCGCCCAACGCGACGCTGTCCCGGATGCGTTGAGTCCGGCGCAGGCGGCCCGGTGGCTGCTGCACGCCCATGCCTGGGACACCGCGGCGATCAAGACCGGTGCGGTGGGCGACGAGCAGGCGAAGTTGGGTAAGACGCTGGTCAACCCGGTTGGTTCGCTGGGCCAGTTGGGTGTGGTGATGCCGGTGGGCCCGACGCTGTGGCACACCCTGATGTGCAACCTCCTGCCCCTGCCGCCCGCGGACCCCGAGGCCGCGGAAGGGGAGGGGGACCGGCCGGTGTGGGAGCGCCCGCCGCTGACCCCCCAGTGGAGGGAGCGGGTGCCGGCGGGGCCGCTGGACTTGTTCACCTGGCCCGCGCGCCGCATCCGCCTGATTCCCGAACCCGATGGTGCCGGGGGTGTGGTGGTGCGGCAGGTGGTGGTGTGCGCCGGGGACCGGATCTCCTGGGCCCAGGGGCCGGATCTGCGGAACTGGATGCTCAGCGAGCCGCATTCGGCGTGGAAGCGCAGCACCAACCTGGAGCGCAAGCGGAAGTATCCGCTGGTGTACTGGCCGGTGCGGCACCGGGTGGAGCGGCAGCTGTGGCGCGGGCTCGGCCCGCTGCTGGCCCGCGCGGAACTCACCACCGCCGCCGGGGAGAAGGACGCGCCCGCGGTGCGGGGGCCGGCCGTGCTGGTGCGGCTGGGCAGCCGGGAGCGGAGGGCGGCGCTGCGCGGGATGCCGCTGCGGATCCTGGCGGCCGGGTTCGAGTACGGCAACCAGAGCGCGGTGATCGACGAGGCGTACGCGGATGTGCTGCCGCTGCCCGTCGCCCTCCTCTCGGCGCAGGACGCCGTGTGGCGCGACACCGTGCTGGAGGCCGTCGAGGCGAGCGAGAACGGCGTGCGCGCCGTGGCCTATCTGGCGGAGAACCTGGCGGTGGCGGCAGGCTGCCGCCGCAGCGAGGAGGGCCTGCTGGCCGGCCACCGGGAGCGGGCCCGCGAGGAAGCGTACGCCGCCCTGGACGCCCCCTTCCGCCGCTGGCTCGCCTCCCTCGACCCCGACGGCGCGAGCGACCCCGAGGAGGTCCTCGACCAGTGGGCCCGCGAGGCCCGCGGCATCCTGCGCACCCGCGCCGGCGCCCTGCTCTCCTCCGTACCTCCGGCCGCCTTCCACGGCCAGGAGGCGGGCGAGGACGAGGAGAGCCAGACCATGGACGCCGCCCTCGCCGAGATCTTCTTCCACCGCGCCCTGCACAAGGCCCTGCGCGAACTCCTCGCCACCGCAACCGACGACGTGCCCGACGATCCGACCGAACTGGAGCCCCTCGCATGAGCGCCCCGCCCCCCACCGCTGCCAACCAGGCGCCGGCGTGGCATGCCCGGCTCGCCCGGCAGCTGAAGGCGATCGACCGCGACCCGGGCCTTGCGGCCGCGTGCCGCCGGGGCTGCAACACCGAGCCCCTGGACGTCCTCGACATGCACGGCCCCCTCTCCTACGTCCTCGAAGGCGACGAGGACACGCCCCTGGCCGACTATGTGCCGCCGTGGCGGCGGGAGGAAGTGTGCGCCGCCGCCCACTACACCCTGGCCCTGTACGCCTGCCACCGGCAGTCCGCAACCGCCCCCGTCCACCGGTACGGCGTCACGCTGGGCGAAGCCGTGCGCCGGCTGCAGGCCGCCATGCCCTCCAAGGGCGGCGCCGCCACGCGTTTCCGCGCCGCCCTGAGCGCCGACACCACCGACGAACTCACCAGCCACCTGAGGTTTTTGGTGTCCCTGCTGCGCACCTACAGCATCGCGCTGGACTACGTCGCGCTCGCCGACGCCCTCGCCGCCTGGCAGCATCCCGCGCGCCGCAACGGACTGCGCCGCCGCTGGGGGATGGAGTTCCGCCGCACCCCGCCCAAGACCTCTGCCGCCGATTCTTCGACCGCCTCGCCCCAGGAGTAGCGCCGTGCCCTTCCTCGACATCCACATCCTGCAGAACGTGCCCCCCTCCAACATCAACCGTGACCAGGACGGGAGTCCGAAAAGCGCCCGGTTCGGCGGGGTCAAGCGGGCCCGGGTCTCCTCCCAGGCATGGAAGCGCGCCGCCCGCACCGCCTTCGAGGCCGACCCGGTCCTCGCCGGCGAGGACGCCCTGCGCACCCGGCAGCTGCCGCAGGTGATCGCCGACCGGCTCGCCCAGCGCGTCCCGGCCCTGGCCGGCCGGGCGGACGCGGTGGGCATGGCCGCCGCCACCGCGATGTTCAAGGTCGCCGCGAAGAAGCCGGACACCAAGGCCAAGAAAACCCAGGACGAAGGGGAGGAGACGGGGACGGGGCGTCCGGTCACCGAATACCTGCTCTTCCTGGGCAGCACCCAGATCGACCGCGTGGTCGACGCCCTCGCCGCCCAGGCCGACGCCCTCGCCGCCGCCACCGACACAGCCCTGCCCAAGGCCCTGGAACCGCTGGACCTGCGGAGCCTGGCGGTCAGCGGGCACCCCGGGGCCGTGGCCCTGTTCGGGCGGATGGTCGCCAACTCCCCGGACACCGGCGTCGACGCCGGCTGCCAGGTCGCCCACGCCCTCTCCACCCACCAGACCGTCACGGAATTCGACTACTTCACCGCCGTCGACGACCAGCCGCAGGACGACAACAAGGGCGCCGGCATGATCGGCTCACTGGAGTTCAACTCCGCCACCCTCTACCGCTACGCCACCCTCGACCTGCGCACCCTGCACGCCAACCTCGACGGCCAGCACAACAACACCCTCAAGACGGCCCTCGGCTTCGTCCGCGCCTTCGCCACCAGCATGCCCACCGGCAAGGCCAACACCTTCGCCCACCACACCCGGCCCGACGTCATCATCCTGACCCTGCGCGAGGACCGCCCGGTCAGCCACGTCAGCGCCTTCGAACGCCCCGTCACCGCCGAGACCGGCGGCTACCTCGCCGCCTCCGCCATGGCCCTCTTCCAGCACATCGCCGACCAGAACACCCAGTGGGACGACACCCCCCGCTGGACCGCCGCCGTCTACCCGCCCACCCTCACCAAGCCCACCACCGGTAAGAGCGTGCTGCCCGAACGCCACACCTGGAAGGAGGCCCTCGACCAGGCCGAACAACAGCTGACGGCCGTCCTCGCCGAGGCGGCGCGGGCCGCGTGAGCGTCCTGATCGTGCGGCTGGCCGGACCGCTGCAGTCCTGGGCCACCAACAGCCGCCACTACCGGCGCAGCACCCTGCCCTACCCCACCAAATCCGGCATCCTCGGCCTCCTCGCCGCCGCCTGCGGCATCCCCCGCGACGGCAGCGGCTCCCGCACCACCCCCGTCACCCCCACCGACCTGGCCCACCTGCTCCTGGCCGTACGCATCGACCAGCCCGGCGAACTCCTCGTCGACTACCAGACCGTCAGCGGCGCCTCCCACGCCCCCACCGACCCCGCCCACCAACGCCTGCCCACCGCCGACGACGGACGCCTGCGCGCCAAGGACTCCACCAAAATCACCCGCCGCCACTACCAGGCCGACGCCGCCTACACCGGCTACCTCGACGGCGACCCCACCCTCCTCACCCACCTCGCCCACGCCCTGCTCCACCCCCGCTACGCCCCCTTCCTCGGCCGCCGCTCCTGCCCGCCCAGCCGCCCCCTGCTCATCGGCGTCGACCACCAGACCGACCTCCACCACGCCCTGCACCACACCCCCTGGCAGGCCGCCGAACACGAAATCGCCCGCCACCGCGCCCGCCGCACCCCCACCGTCTGCCTCGCCACCGTCACCGACGACCCCGCCGGCACCGACACCCTCCCCGACCAGCCCGACCCCACCGCCCCGCCCTTCCGCCCCCGCTACACCGAACGCACCGTCACCCACAGCCACATCACCCTCCCCATCCCCCCAGCACCCAACAGCCGGCCCGACCCGGCCGGACCCGCCGCCCACGACCCCTTCGAACTGTTCGCCTGACAGGACCACCGCCATGTACCTGACCCGCGCCTACCTCAACCCCCGCCGCCAAGGCGCCATCAAACTCATCGGCAACCCCCGCGCCCTGCACGCCCTGATCATGGGCTGCTTCCCCGACCAGCCCCCCACACCCCCCGACCAACCCTCCCCCCGCATCCTGTGGCGCCTGGACGGCGACGACACCCGCCGCCCCATCCTGTGGACCGTCTCCCCCACCCGCCCCGACCTCACCCAGCTCATCGAAGACGCCGGCTGGCCCACCGCCCAAACCCCCCAATGGGAAAGCAAGCCCTACACCCCCCTCCTCGACCGCCTCCAGACCGGCCAGCGCTACGCCTTCCGCCTGACCGCCTCCCCCACCCACCGCCAGCCCTCCCCCGGACCCAACCAGCGCGGCCGCCGCATCCCCCACACCACCGCACGCCACCAACTGCGCTGGCTCACCGACAAAGCCCCCCACCACGGCTTCACCATCCCCCCCGCCGGCACCCCCCACGACATCGGCCCCGACGGCGAAGTCCCCCTCCAGCTCCAGCTCCGCCACCGCGCCAAAAACACCTTCGCCAAACACGACCACCACAACCAGCCCATCCGCGTCGCCCTCACCACCGCCACCTACGAAGGCACCCTCCACATCACCGACCCCCAAGCCCTCCGCACCCTCCTCACCACCGGCATCGGCCAAGGCCGCGCCTACGGCTGCGGACTCCTCACCCTCGCCCCCCACCCCGCCCAGCAAAGAAACGGCAATGCCCTCTGAACGGCGCAGGTCACGAAGGGTCCGCTCCGCGCACGCGGAGATGTTCCGATCGACAAGAGGGTCACACTGTGGCCATTGGCGTCCGCTCCGCGCACGCGGAGATGTTCCGATCATCCGCTTCACCCACCCCGAGGTCGAGGAGTCCGCTCCGCGCACGCGGAGATGTTCCGTACAGGGGCGAACCGAGCGGCACCGTGGAGGCGTCCGCTCCGCGCACGCGGAGATGTTCCGATCGCCAGCGCCTCGGCCGTGGTCTTCCGAGAGTCCGCTCCGCGCACGCGGAGATGTTCCGCTGAGCTGGGGCACGAGGTGACGGTTGACGATGTCCGCTCCGCGCACGCGGAGATGTTCCGGTCGGCTTGGTCGACTTCGACCCGCAGGGCAAGTCCGCTCCGCGCACGTGGAGGTGTTCCGGCCGGCACCTCCCGCGTGGTCACTGCCCACGTCGTCCGCTCCGCGCACGCGGAGATGTTCCGGGCCAGCTCCTCGACCGGCAGATCGCCGCGCTGTCCGCTCCGCGCACGCGGAGATGTTCCGCGCGTGGCAATCGGCAACAACAAGGGCGGCGCGTCCGCTCCGCGTACGCGGAGATGTTCCGCTTTTAGCCAGGCGACGCACATCACGTGGCTTGTCCGCTCCGCGCACGCGGAGATGTTCCCTCGGCTACGACCAGGGGGAGCGGGAGACCGCTGCCCGCTCCGCACACGCGGAGGTGTTCCGTACGCCGGTCCGGCGGCCAACTCCCTGAGCGTGTCCGCTCCGCGCACGCGGAGATGCTCCGGCGATGAACCCGCGGTGTGCGGGCACCCGGTGGTCTGCTCCACATACGCGGAGATGTTCCGCCGCCCTTCGTCGTGCGGCTCAGTACGAAGTCGTCTGCTCCGCACACGCGGAGATGGTCTGCCATCAATACATACGCCTTGCCAGGTGTCAGCCCGGAGAGGCTGCCCTTCAGGTGACGGTCAGGCCGTCGCGGGGGTCGTAGGTGAGGGTGACGTCGGCCAGCCGCAGTGGGCTGCCGTCGGCGGGCAGCAGCAGGACGCGGGCCGAGGCCAGCCACGGCGACCCCTTCCACGCCTCGGGCGTCACCACGGCATCCTGGGCCGCCTCCGTCAGCGCTTTGGAGGAGCCCGGCAGCCGGATCGCCTGATCCAGCACCACCTCGACCTGGGGTGCCTCCGGCAACCGGTCCAGCGGCACCACAGCCTCGATTCCCTGCGAGACGGTACGGGCCGTGGCGTCGGTGGCGCCGGCCCGGAGCAGGATGACTTCCAGCGACGGCGGGCCCAGCCGCACCAGGGCCTGCACCCGCGGGCTGTTCTCGTCGTCGTCCCCGCTCAGCGGCGCGCCCTCCTGCAGGTCGGCCAGGCTCTCCGCGGCGTGCGGGTCCTTCAGCGCGACGGCGCGCGCCTTCAGCCGCATCTGCTGCCGCTCCTCCTCCGTCTCCGCGGCGGCCGCCGCGAGGGCCTCCTGCCAGGATTCCGGGCCCACCGCCGCGTCGCCGTACACGCGGTCGACGAGCTCGGGGATGTCCGGCGGCAGCTCCAGGCCCTCCCGGCCGCGCAGGACGGCCGCGGTGCGCCACAGCAGGTGCTCCCCGTAGACCGCCCGCGACCCGCCCGGCACCGCCGGCGGCCCGTCCGGGCGGCTGCGGTAGCCGGTCACCACCACGCGGGCCTCCCGCAGCACCTCCGGTCGAACGGCATCATGGCGGTGCATCCGGCCGATCCGCTGGAACAGCAGATCGATCGGGCACAGGTCGGTGACCAGCGCGTCGAAGGAGACGTCCAGGGAC
>NZ_JBHVHQ010000065.1:0-19058 GCF_042800135.1 Streptomyces sp. NPDC057654
GGGGCGGGGGGGGGGCCGGGTGGTATCTGGGGTTCCACCGGCGGGGGGGCGGGTGGGGGCCCCCCCGCCGGGGGGGGGGCCCCCCCGCCCTCGCGCAGAGGGCGGGCGGGCACTTCTCGTGCGCGTCCGCCCTGCCCAACGCGTTCGCCCTGTCCAAGGCGGGCAGCCGACGGCCGCCATGGCTAATCTGTGCGCTATGGAGGAGATGGAATGCTGCTGAGGTTCCGGGCAGCCAACGTGCGGTCCCTGCGCGAGGCGCAAGAACTGTCGCTCGTCGTCCCCGAGGACGAGGAGAGCGCGTCCGCCCGCCCGCTCCGGCTCTCCGACGGCAAGCAGCTCCCCGTCTACCCGGTACTGGGCGTCTTCGGCGCGAACGCCTCGGGCAAGTCGAACGTCATCGCCGCTCTGAAGCACATGCGGGAGGCCGTTCTCCGCTCCTATGCGGCCTGGACCTCGTACGACGGTATTCCGCGCGACGCGTTCGCGCTCGACCCCGAAGCCGCGGCCGACCCCACCCTCTACGAAGTGGATGTCGTCCTCGCGGACGGCGTCCGCTGGACGTACGGCTTCGAGCTGGGGGAGCGCCGGGTGGAGTCGGAGTGGCTCTTCGCCTACCCCAAGGGCCGACGGCAGGTCTGGTTCGACCGGGACGCCTCACGGGAGAAGGAATTCGAATTCCCCGGCGAGCGCGTGAAGGACCGCGCCCGGCTGGCCCGTACGACCCGCGGCAACGCCCTCCTTCTCAGCCGCGCGGCCAACGACGGGCACCCGGACCTCTCCCGTGTCTACGACTGGTTCAAGCGCAATCTGCACGACGTCACCCCGGAAGAGGAGCGGCCGCGCCGCGAGGAGTACACCGCCCTGCGTCTCCTCGAAAGCGCGGAGTCGCGGCGGCGGGTCGAGGCACTGCTGCGCGTCGCCGACCTGGGGATCGCGGGAGCCGAAGTGGAGCGGGACTCGGCCGGTCGCCCACGGGTCCGGCTGATCCACTCGGGCAGCGGACAGGACGCCGTCCTGGACTGGGGCGCGGAATCCCTCGGCACCCGCTCCTGGTTCGCCCTCATCGGTCCCTTGCTCCTCGCCCTCGACACGGGAGCCGTGCTGCTGATCGACGAGCTGGACGCCGGCCTCCACTCCCGCTTCGCAGCCGAGGTCGTACGGCTCTTCCAGGCGCCATGGGTGAACCCCGGGGGAGCCCAACTGATCTTCACGGCCCATGACCCCTCCCTGTTGAGAGTTCCCGGCGGCACGCGGCTCCTGGAGCCGGGGCAGCTCTGGCTGACGGAGAAGGACGCGAGCGGCGCCACGGAGCTGTACCCGATCTCCGATTGGGAGCCGACGGAGGAAGAGGACCTGATGACGTCCTACTTGGCGGGCTCCTTCGGAGGCGTGCCCAAGGTCCCCGAGGGCCAGGTCGGGCTGCACTTGCTGCGGACGGACGAGACGGCGTACGAGGCGGCGTATGAGCCGACGGACGAGATGGCGCATGAGACGCCGACGGAGCCGGAGGCGGAAGAGAGCTGATGGCGCGAGCCGACAAGGGAGGGGACAAGCTCCACAGGAGCAAGAGCGGGGCCAAGGGCCGTAAGAACCGCTCGCGTCAGGTCTATGTCTTCATCGAGGGCGAGGTGACCGAGAGGGAGTACATCAGCCTCATCGCCAAGCACGGCCGACGGGCCGACCCCCGTCGAGGCGTCGACTTCCACATCGAGAACGCCACCGCGACCGGCAAGCACCGCAAGCCCCTTCCCATGGTGCGGGGCGCCACCGCTGTGCTGCGCAGGGTCGAGCGCGAGGCCGAAGACGCCGGTCTCGACAGGGAGAAGGACTGGAACTGGCCCCAGGTATGGGTCCTCTTCGACCGCGACGCCCATGAGGGCATCCCCGAGGCGATGAAGCTCGCCCGCGAGTACGGGGTGCGGATCGCCTACTCCCACCCTTGCTTCGAGCTGTGGCGGCTCCTGCACTACCAGGACTACACCAGCACGTTCGGCGGAGTATGCGGCAGCGCCAATGCCAGACTGCGTCAACAGCCCGGTTTCGCGCAGACCTACGGGAAGAACGTGAGGACGGTCCCCGAGCAGCAGTCGAAGCACCTGCAACCGGAGCAGATCCTGGGCAACGGCAAGTACGACGCTGCCAGGAAGCACGCCCAGAAGATCAACGAGAAGCGCAGCGGCGAGAATCCACACCACTGGGACCCTTACACCGACGTGTGGAAATTCGTGGAGGAAGGCTTGCTGCTCAGCGGCTACTAAGGTCTGTTGCGAACGTGTTGGGCGCAGCCATTCGCTGAGGAACCCATGCCGAGATCGCCCCGAGGGCGGCGCTGGTGTCGCCCTCGGGACTCGGTCGGATATCAGCGGCTCAGCGGCGGGCTTCGATCTTCAGGTCGCCCGCGGTCGCCTTGCGCATGGGGGCACTGGCGAGCAGGTCGTGCGGGAAGCCGAGTTCGATCGCGCTGATCTCGTCGAGGCGGGCCAGCTGGGCGGCGGTGAAGTCGACGTCCAAGGCGCCCAGATTGTCCTCCAGTTGCGCGGGGGTGCGGGCGCCGATGATCGGCGCCGTCACGTCCGGCTGCCGCAGGGCCCAGGCCAGCCCGACCTGGGCAGGGGTGTGACCCAGGTCCGCGGCGATCTCCTTCACGGCATCGGCGACGGCGATATTACGCTCGGTGACCATGCCCAAGGTGGCGTTCCAGCTCTTGCGGGTGCTGTCGCCGGGCGCGGCGGCCGGCGCGGTCAGGTCGTCGCGGCTGTACTTGCCGGTGAGCAGCCCGCCGGCCAGCGGTGAGTACGGGACCACCCCCATCCCCATCTCGCGGGCCATGGGGATCAGGTCGCGCTCCCCGGCGCGGTTGATCAGGTTGTACTCGATCTGTAGCGCGACCAGCGGCGACCAGCCGCGCAGGTCGGCGATCGCCTGCATGCGCGACGCCTGCCAGGCCGGGGCGTTGCAGATCGCCACGTACAAGATCTTGCCCTGCCGCACCAGGTCGTCCATGCCGCGCAGGATCTCGTCGACCGGCGTCGTGAAATCCCATACGTGCAGGTAGAGCAGGTCGATGTAATCCGTACCGAGCTGTCGCAGACTCGACTCCACCGAAGCGAACAGGCTCTTGCGGTGACTGCCGCCGGAATTCGGGTCGCCGGCCCGGCGCTGCGTCGTGTATTTCGTCGCCAGCACCAGGCTCTCGCGGTTGTCGCGGGTGAATTCGCCCAGCAGCCGCTCGGAGCTGCCATTGGTGTAGGTGCTGGCCGTGTCGATGAAATTGCCGCCGCGCTCGACGTAAAGGTCGAACAGCTTGCGCGCCTCGTCCTGCTCGGCTCCCCAGCCCCACTCGGTGCCGAAGGTCGCCGCGCCCAGCGCCAGCGGTGAGACCCGCAGCCCGGAGCGGCCCAGCAGCCGGTACGTGTCGAGGGTGAGTGACATCGATTGCTCCTGTACTCGTGTACTCGTGATCTGTTGTCGAGAACGTCGAGAACAAGGCTGCGACCGCCGCGACCCGCGGGTAAGGGAAAGGGCTTCCTGGGAACGCCGGTCCTACTCTCGCTGTTGCAACGGTCATGACGACCCACACCGCGGACACCACAGTGGACACCGCACAGGAGCTGGCCGTGTTCCTGCGGACCCGGCGCGAACGGCTGGACCCGCGAGACCTCGGCCTCCCGCCGCGCCGGCAGGCCCGGCGGACCCCGGGACTGCGCCGCGAGGAAGTCGCCGAACTGGCCGGGGTGAGCGTCGACTACGTCGTACGGCTGGAACAGGGGCGCGGGCTGCGGCCCTCGGCGGACGTGGTGGAGGCACTGGCCCGCGCGCTGCGCCTGGCCCCCGTCGAACGCGCCTACCTCTTCGACCTGGCCCAGCAGCGCCCCCGCACCGCCGACCAGCCGGCCACCACCGCACCGCCGCCGCTGGCCCGGCTGGTCGCCGACCTGTCTCCGCTGCCGGCCATGCTGACGAACCACCGTTACGACATCCTGGCCTGGAACCACGAAATGACCAGGCTGCTCCTGGATTTCGGCACCCTTCCCCCGTCGCGGCGCAATGCGATGTGGCTGTGCCTGATGCATCCGGAGACGCGCGAGCTCTATGCCGACCGGGAACGCGTCGTACGGGAGGGAGTCGCCCACCTGCGCGCCGCCTGGGCCGCGCATCCTGAGGACCGGGTGCTGACCGACCTCATCGCCGAATTCATCACTCGCGACGAGGAATTCGCGCGGTTGTGGGCCGAGCGGGAAATCAAGGTCAACGGCCGCGGGCGCAAGGTGCTGCGCCATCCCGAAGCCGGTGCGATCGCGGTGGATTTCGAAACGCTGGTGCCGCTGGAAGATCCGGATCAGCGGCTGCTGATCTTCCGTGCGGCGGACGAGGAGAGCCAGTCGGCGTTGGACCGGTTGTGCGCGCGATGATGTCGAACCGGTCAGGCGTGGACCGGGGCGAAGCCGATGCCGGAGCCGTACCTGCTGCGTCGGCTCAGGCGCCGCACCATGGAACACGGCAGGTGTGCGGTGCCATACCTTCCGGGCACAGCGCCTTGAGCACGGCCTTGCGGATCGCGTGCCAGTTCCGCAGGGAACACACCAGGCGGACGTGCAGCTCGACCGCCTCCCGCGCGCCGCTGTCCTGACCGGGATGTTCGATGGCCCACTGCTCCGCCAGGAAGTCGTACATCTCGGCGGTCGTCATATCGCTGCCGGGATACGCGCGAACAACGTCCGCCTTGACGATCCGGGCGCTCCGGGGGGCCGCGGTCCGGTCGACGAGCCCCCTGACCCACGCCAGCCCTTGCTCGTCCGCGTACAAGCCGAACCTCAGTATGCGCGTCCTCATGAGGGGCGAACCTACTGACCGTCGACCGTCAGCGACAGCGTTTACATCTCAACGGACCAGGGCTCGGCGTACCGGGTTCACTCGGGTGCCAACTGCTGCGCCAGCTGTTCCAGCCCACCCTTGATGAGCTGCCCGTACTCGTCGTCGCCCAGCGCGCCGATGGCCGCCCGCGCCTGCTGGAGATGTTCGCGGGCGCGGGGGAGGTCCCCGAGCCTGCGGTAGCAGTCGCCCACGTTGAGATGCAACGACGGGTACAAGCCTGCCGCCGAAAGCGTCACGCCGGCCCGCGCCGCCCGCTCATCGGTGACCGTGCCGACGGCGGCAAGTGCCCGCAGGTCCCAGACCAGTTCCTGGCGTACGTCGTCCTGCACATCGGCCATCGCATGGGCGAGAACGCATACGTGCAGCGGGTCACCCCGCTCGCCGCCGATGTCGTCCCAGACCGCCGTGAAGAGGTCGCGAGCGGCTTCCCGCCGGCCTCGTTGGTGGTGCAACTCCACTCCGTGGCCTATCCGGATGATCGTCGGGTCGGTGATCATCGGCATTCCCTTCACCAGAGGCGTCTCACCAAAGTCTCACCAAGGGGCGTCTCACCAGGGGGCGTCGTTTCGCGACAGCCGCTCGATCGTAGCCACGGTTCAGAGCCGAGGGTGGATCTGCTCGATGCGGTCGCGCTTGGTGTACATGTCCCAGTACTGCTCGGCGAGGTCGTCGGGGTCGACGACCGAGAATTCCGTAGTACCTCCGTCTCCGGCGATGAGCGCGCTCATCTCGCTGCGGGCGATCGACGCCGCGACGGAGAGAGTCCCGGCGTAGATGCCCGCGTCGGCCAACTCGCCGTGGAGCGAGTAGAGGTAGTTACGGGCGGCGGCTCCGACAGGGGCCAGGCCGCTGAGCCGCGGCATGGGGTGGACCGCCGAGACGCCGGTGGTCAGGAGGAAGGCGCCGTCTCCCCGCTCGGTCCACTCCGGCAGCACAGCGCGCACCACTTCCACCGGCGTCAGCAGGAACATCGGGAGGCCCGCTGCCAGGGTGGCGGCATCCGTCCGGGAGGCCGGGGCGAAGCTCTGATCGGGGCTGAACGGCCCGTACTCGATCACGTCGATACGGCCGAAGCGCTCCCGGATGCCCGCGATCAACCCCGGCACCTCGTTGGTCCGGGACAGGTCGGCGGTGAAACCGGCCGCCTCGATACCGTCCGCCGCCAGCTGCTCCACAAGGGCGTCCAAGCGCTCCCGACGGCGCGCCACCAGGGCGACCCGGAAGCCTTCACGGCCGAAGCGGCGGGCGACGGAGGTGCCGAGGCCGGTACCGGCGCCGAAGACGGCGATCACTTTGGACATGGGGCTGCTCCCGACTTCAGGTGCGTACGGACTGGCATCTTGACCCTATGGTCAACTTACATTTCGACGGTAGCATGCAGGTTGACCAAGGGGTCAAGTTCTGCGGAACCGGGCCAGGAACAGGAGGGATCAGCGATGCGCGCCGACGCGCAACGGAACGCGGAGAAGCTGCGGACCGCCGCCGCCGAGCTGTTCCAGGAGCGCGGCCTGCACGTACCGCTCAAGGAGATCGCCCGGCGGGCCGGGGTCAGCCACGGCACGCTCTACAACCTCTTCGGCAGCCGCGAAGCCCTCATCGACGAGGTGGTGGCCGACCAAGCGGCGGCCCGCCTGGACGAGGCCGCGCAGCGGGCCCTGTCCTGCGAAGACGCCTGGGAGGGCTTCGCGTACTACGTCGAGCGCCTCTGCGAACTCCAGGCCACCGATTCCGCTGTCGCGGATGTGGTCGGCGGGCGCTTTCCGGGCGCGGAGCGCCTCATGGCCGCCTGCGGCCGGAGCATGGACGCCGCCCAACGCATCGTCGACCGGGCCAAGGGGGCCGGCGCCCTTCGCCCCGACTTCACCAACGCGGACTTGGTCTTCACCTTCGCCTCCAGCGCGATGCTGGCCCGCGCCAGCGGTGAGGCCGCGCCGGGTGCCTGGCGGAGGCAGGTGGCCTTCCTGCTCGACGGCCTGCGGGCCGAGGCCGGCGGGCGGCCTCTGCCGGTGGGTCCGCCGACCGAGCAGCAGGTTTACGACGCTCTGACGGGGCCGCCGCGCCCGTGACGGCGCGGCTACGCTGTGTGCTTCCAGGGGGTGGGGCGAGTACTGGTCCTCCCTTCCCGCGTTCAACCTAAACGTGGCCGAACTGGAGCACTGCGCCGTCGCGATCCGAACGGGACAGACGGCGCATATGCCTGGCCTCCTCCAGCACGAGGGCTATGTGTGCGCTGTCTTGGGGGGAGCGGTGCCGAAGCCGGCCCCCAAGACCTTGGAGCGGCGACTCGCCTTCCGGCTGAGGCGAAGCGAGGTGCTCGATCGGGCGGACCACCTAGGGGCCCACGGCTGGGGGAACTTCACTCCGACGGCCGCTGCGCCCGGTATGTCCGACACGCCAGGTTCACCCTTCAACAGGGTGCGGTTGCGGCCCACTTCTGCATCCCATAAGGCGCTTTTGCCGGGTGGTAACCGCACCCTACCTACCGGTAGCCAGTCGCGGAGCGCAGCGGAGCCTCCTACGGTCCCCACCACTGCCACACCCGTCACTGCATGCGCTGTGGACCCGCAGGGGCCGAGGCGAACGCGCACCCGAGCGACCGGACGGCCACTCCATCGCGGCAGCAGCCAGCGGCGCAGCGCAGCGGAGCCAGCCTGAACCCCGGCCGCCCACCGAGCGGCAGACAGCGCACCAAGATCAGCCCGCTCCCCTTCCCTCCCGCTGCCAGCGCCTTGGACCCGGAGGGTCCGAGACGAAACCCGCACCCACCCACGCCGAATACCGCCCCACCCACCAACCAGTCCACACCCCGGCGGCAGACGGCGAACCCGCCCCAACGCGCATGCAGTTCAGTTGGTTCCAGGTGCAGACCGAGGCGGCCACGAAGGTGATCGCGGCCAGCACTTCACGGTCCCCTCGCCGACGATAACCTCCGACCTGCGGGCGAACCGGTACCGGCGGCACCACCCTCTGGAACAGCTCCCACAGGTCTTCCGGCACCATCCGCGCGACAAGCGCACAGCAGTCATCACCCTGGGCTGCCGCAGAGGAAAGGGCAGTACTACCTCACCATGGCAGAGGCTCGTCGGTGGTGAAATCGCGCGAACTTGAATTAAGACTGCCATGCGCTGCCCGGAACATCTTCTGCCCACTCAAGGAACTCCAGGGCGGCTATCAAGTCCAGGATCTGCCCGCGAGGCTGGGAGCCTTGCCGGGCTTCACCTTCGCTGTCCTCCAGCTTGGTCGCCACGACATCCTCACCCCGGCCGCGCCGGAACTCGCCGGTCCTGCCCGGGGCGTGGCGTTCGACGCGGACACCAGCCGCCTGGACGCCGTCCCCGACGCACCCGTCTACGGCACGAAGCTGCGCTGCGCGCCGAAGTTGATCACGGCAGCCAACGAGCGGGGTGTGGGGCAGCGACGGCTCGATGAGCGTTCACAACTCGTCACCGACCCTTTACGGTTTGGGCGGGTCATCCTTACCGTCCGAAGAATGAGATGACCTTCCCCATCCATCGTGCGACACCAAGGTCTTTTTGCGGGGAGTCCTCGCTGTGCGGTGTGGAAGGCGGCTCGGGGATGTCTACTGGCTTGGTGGTCAGGTACCAGGAGCCGGTAGGGGAGTTGTGGGAGCAGGCGAGTGTTATGTACCCCGCGCGGGGCAGGTGAAATGTGATGAGCTCACCGTCTCCGCAGACTGCTTCATAGATGATTCCTCGGCCGGGTGTGCCGTCCGGCCAGTCGACATAGGGGCAGTCGCAGTCGATCCAGGGGCGAAGGCATCCGCACGTGTAGCCGACCGTCCAGGCCGCGCCCCGGGTTTGGACGGTGAATAGTGCCGGGCCGCCGTCGTAGCGGAGCACTTCGGCATTCTGGCCTTGGTGTTCGGCAGTCAGGGGGGCGGCATCGGAGAGTGGCCTGATGCGTGCGATCCAGTGGCGATTGCCCACTCCCTGGGCGGTTACGCGCAGATGGGTGAAGTGAGGGGGGAGAAAGTGGTGGCCGTAGTACGTGCGGTGGTAAGAGGTTTCGGCCAGCCTGTAATCGATCCTGGTTTCCTCTTCCGTGCGCACCATCGGTTCGACGTGCAGGTTCTCATAGCCGAGCACGTCCAGTTCGAGGATGGCCGGCTGTGCGGGCTCGGGCCGGTCGATCAGCACTTCTGTCGCGCCATTGGTGCGACCGCTGCTGACGTGGCGTTCTCCGGGGACGATGGTGGGCCGCGGTCGGGAAGCCGGGAACTCAAGCGGCACGGCTTCGATGGGGACGGGACGGCCGTCGCGCAGTGCCGCGAAGCGGATCATGGCGACGCGGCCGTCGTGCAACGCGGCCAGCATGGCGGAGACGGTATGCCCGGCGGAGGCGCGCTCGTAGGCGGCCAGGGCCGCCCGGTACTCCTTGAGGACGGCGGGGGTGGCGTCCTGGCCACTCGGATCGAAGTCCAGGGCCGCCATTTCCTCGCCGAAAGCCGTCACCGACTGCCGTGCCATCTCGGACTCGGAACCGCCTCGTAACGCCCGCCATCGGAAGAACAGCGCTCCCGCCCCGGAGCCGAGCAGGAAGCTCACGACGATCTCGATCACGTGGAAAATAATCGCACGAACCGTTCTCCGTGCACGGCTGGGAGAAACCGGATCAGCCGCCGGCTCCGAGCCGCCCGACTCTCCTTCGATGCACGCCATGCATCCCACATCCGACCTGCTGTGTCGTCACGCGCTGATCGACGTTCTCGCTGCAACGAGTGCGGCTGTGTGCCGAGGCCGCGCCGGAGGGGTTCCGTGTGCTGCTGATGGGGCGCGGGTGGGCGAGCGCGATGGCTTGGCGTGAGCGGCGGAAGCAGGCCGGGCGCTCGTGTGACGGTCCGGCTACGCTGTGTGCTTCCAGGGGAAGGGGAGCCGATGCCGGTACGTAAGCCTCCGACCGAGCGGCAACGCCGGTTGGGTGCCGAGTTGCGCAAGATGCGTGAGCACGTGGGGTTGAACATCAGTGAGGCCGCCGCGATGCACCGTACGGACCGGACCACCGTCAGCAATACGGAGTCGGCCCGGTCCGGTGTCAGCAGCGACCGGGTTCGGGTGTGGGCCGCCAACTACTCTTGCCCTGACGCCGAGTACATCGACGCGCTCGCGGAGATGGCACGTGAGCGTGGGACGTACTGGTGGGACGAGTATCGGGATTTCGTCGGCGCCAGCGCACTCGACCTCGCGGAGCTGGAGCACCACGCGGTGGCTTTGCGATCCGTGCAGATCACGCACATGCCGGGGTTGCTCCAGCATGAGGACTACGTGCGCGCCGTGTTCGCGGAGGCGGTGCCGCCTATGGCATCCGACGGTTTCGAATGCAAGCTCTCCTTTCGGCTTCAGCGCAGCAGCGTCCTCGACCGCTCGCCGATCCCGCCGGTGTGCACTTTTGTCATCCACGAGATGGCGCTGCGCGTGCTGTTCGGTGGTACGGCAGTGCTCAAAGCGCAGCTGAATCACCTTCTGGAACAGTCCGAGCGGGAGCAGGTAACCGTTCGTATTCTGCCCCTTGAGGCCGGCGGTTTCCCTGGCGCGGTGAGTTCGACGCTTCTGGCGGCCGGGCCGGTCGCGCAGCTCGATACCGTGCAGGCGGATACTCCGGCCGGATCCCTGTTCCAGCACGCTGAGACCCATCTCGCGAACTACCGTGCTGTGATAGACCGGTTGGAGGAACGCTCCCTTGACCAGGGGCGGTCCCGTGACTTCATCCGTGAGGTAGTGCGGCAACTGTGAAGGTGTATACGAGTGGACGTTCAGTGGCTTAAGTCATCGTTCTCGGACCAGCCCGAGGGTAACTGCCTCGAACTCGCCTCCTGCGACGGGGGCATTCTGATGCGCGAGAGCGATGACCCCAGTGTGGTCGTCAAGACCACGCCCGCGAAGCTCCGCGCGTTCCTGGCCGGTGCGAGGGCCGGAGAGTTCGACGGCGTCGCGTAGCTGTCGTATCGGCGTACGCCGAATGGGTGCGACTTCGCGCAACACGTTGTGTGTGACTTCCTGTTGGGGCTACCTTCGCAACTGCGCGCTGTAGTCGAGATGATGCAGCGGGCAACAAGGTGCCCCGGCGGTGTTACCAGCACCCCGGGGCGCGGTCAACGCCACGTAGGAGCGTCAACATGGCCCACCGTATCCAATCCGTCCTGCGGCGAACACTCGCTCGCGTCACCTCCTTGTTCACCGCCACCACAGAGGGGAGGTCTCCCGACGCCCCGGCCGCCAAGCCGCTCGGCCGCCCGGCGACGGGCCTGGGCCTTGGGCTGGGACTGGCAGATGACTTGCCGCTGCCGTATGTCGCGCCCGTGTTCGCGTTCAGTGGGATCGATATCGGGCCCGACGGGATGCGGGTGCGGCTCACGCCGGTCACGGAGCGGAGCGCAACGACCGGGGTGGCCTGCTGATGGGGGCTCGGGTGGTTGCGCCGCTGAGCATCAGCCGGGTGCCGAGCAAGCCGGTGCGGCGGGAGGAGGACGGGCGGATCGCCATTCACCTCTGGTTGCAGTGCGACGGGGAGTTCGGCGGTGACGTCACGCTCCGGCTCGCGCCCGCCGACGCCGAACTCCTGCACGCGCAGCTCTGCTACGCCCTCGACGACTGGCCCGTCGTGGAGCCGGAGACCCTCGGCCAACGTCTGCCGGACTGCCGCAAGAAGGTGCAGCAGGGAGGCCAGAAGGGTGGCCGCCGCCCGTAACGGTTGATCAGTGTGAGGCTCCGCCTGTGATTCCTCCTCCGCAGGCGGAGCCGAACCTCCATCAGCCCACGCGCGTAAGCGTCGTCCCGTGCCGGGTGTCGCCCAACCGCCCCACCACCAAGCTGTCGCGGTCGTACGGAGCCGACGGATTGGCGTTCAGGGTGAGGGAGGCGTCGCTGTCCCGGCAGGCGGGGTTTTTGGTGTCGGTGAGCTTCATGGGGCTGAGGATCAGACCGTCCGAGCCTCGGGACGCCGAGGCCACATAGGCCGGGGCCGTGCAGTGGTGGCCGGGGGAGGTGCGGGTGATGGTGGCGGATTTGGTGCCGATCGCGCCCTGGTGCACCGTGATCGTCAAGTCCGCGGCAGCGGACCGCCATGTGCCCCGGTAATGGGAGTCCACCGGCGAATTTCCGTCGGGAGCGCGGTGCAAGGCGGCGGTCGCGCCGTCGGCTTCCCAGGACAGCGTGCCGTTGTCGCCCTTGCGGAGTGATTGCTTGCCTTGCGTTCGGCCTTTCTCGCACGAGCCCTTCCCTGGGAGGGAATCCGCGGGCCGGGCGCGGTACTTCACGCGGTACTTGGAAAGGCTCGTAAAGGCGCCGCCCGCACGGCAGTAGGACCTCGGGCCCGTCGTCCGGACCTTCACCGAGCGCGTGTGCTTCGACCGCCCGATATCTATCCGCAGGATTTCGCCCGTCTCGTGGCCCTTTTCCGTCACCTTGCCTTCCCAGCCGCCCCGGAAGGCGGCCGGTACACGGCCCTTGGCCCGTTTGGACGAGCCGGTCAGGCCGCAGGACGCCGTGGTCACCAGCGTCAGAGCGGTCACGGCGGCCATGGCCGCCAGCGCGGCAGCGCTTCCGTGAAACCCGCGTATTCCGCGCATCATCGCGCGCTTCCTCTCCCCCGTCGGTTACGTGCGGGGGAGAGGGTAGACGGTCGTCTCACCGTCGTGCGAATTGGGTCGCGGAGGGTCCGGCCGACGGGACGCTCGTACGTCGCGGGCGGACACTGGGAAGGCCGCAGTTCCCATCCGACCAAACGGAGGAAGAAACCATGGCCGGCACGTTCGAATTCGTCTACGTCACCTATATCCGGAGCGACCCGGAGAAGATCTGGACCGCCCTCACCGACCCCGGGCAGACCGCCGCCTTCTGGGGCCACAGCAACGTCTCGGACTGGCAGGTCGGCTCTGGGTGGGAGCATCAGCGCACTGACGGCTCGCGCACCCCCGACGTCGTCGGCACCGTCGTGGAGAGCGCGCCGCCCACTCGGCTGGTGACGACCTGGGCCGAGCCCGGCGTCGGGCCCGAGGTCAAACCCTCGCGCGTCACCTTCGGCATCGAGCCGTACGGGGAGATCGTGCGGCTCACCGTGACCCACCAGGACCTCGCCGACGAGGCCGAGCGGGACGCCACCGCCGGGGGCTGGGCGGCGGTGCTCTCCAACCTCAAGACGTTCATCGAGACCGGGCGCCCGCTGCCCCAGGAGCCGTGGACCATGCCTTAGTCGTAGCCGCAGCCGTCGGCGATGCCGTGGTCCCGTCAGCCGCAGATGGCGTCGTCCAGCACTCTGTCTATGGGGCCGCCGATGCGCGGATCGGCGGGCCAGTCGGCGAGGTTCGCGGACAGGACGACACGGTGTGATCGGTCCGGCGTCGTGAAGGCGAGCGTGGCGTAGCCGGGGATGCCGCCGGTGTGGCCGACGGCCAGGCGGCCGCAGCTCGACTTCAGGTGCTTGAGGCCGAGCCCGTACCGGCTGTCGGGGTCGCCCGTGGGCACCGTACGGTTCATTTCCTTCCATTCGGCCGGACGGAGGAGCTTGCCCGAGGTGAGCGAGGTGAGGAAGACGTCCATGTCGTGCGTCGTCGAGACGATCTCTCCTGCGGGGCCTGCCATCGACGGGTTCAGCTCCGTGATGTCCACCTGCCGCGCGTCGCTCTTCCCGGGGCCCGGCCCCGTACTCGTACCCGTACCCGTACTCGCGCCCTTCCCCTTCCCCAGCCCCTTCCCATCGAGCGTGATGTAGCCATGCGCGTGCGGTCCGGGCAGCGACGTCCTGTCCTCGGGCACGGACGTGTGCCGAAGCCGCAGCGGCTTGATGATCCGGCTCCGCACCTCCTCCGCGTACGAATGCCCCGTCACGCGCTCGATGATGAGACCGAGGACGAGGTAGTTGGTGTTGGAGTACGCGTAATCCGTGCCGGCCGGAAAGTCGGGGGTCCGCGCCGCGGCCTCCCGCACGAGTTCGGTGCTGTCGTAATGGCGGAAACGGGTACGGACCAGGTCCGCGCCCTGCGGCAGCTCGCGAGCGAAGTCGTGGAGGCCGCTGGTGTGCTGGAGGAGCATCCGTACCGTGATGTGCTCGGCTCCGGGAACGAGGCCCGGGGGCAGGTAGTGGTCCGACGGGGCGTCCAGCGACACCTTGCCCTCTCCGACCAGTTGCAGCAGGGCGACGGCCGTGAACATTTTGGTGGCGCTCCCGGCGCGGAACAGGCCGCCTCGCGGCACAGGGGAATCGCCGTCCGCCCGAGCCTTCCCCGCCCGAGCCTTCCCCACGCGGGCCGTCCAGGTGCCGTTCTCGTCCGTCACCCGCACCTGGGCGCCGACAGCGCCGACGCGAGCGAGGTCCTCAAGGTGTCGGCGGATCCGTTCGCGTCCGCTGTCGACGTTTTTCGACGCGGTGCTCGCCGACGTGGCGTACGTCGACGTGGTGTTCGCCGACGCGGCGTACGCCGGGAAGGCCGTCACACCGACCGCGACGGTGAGAAGGGAGGTGAGCAGAGGTCGCACGATGCGCATGTTTCCCCACGAACGATGGGAGTCGGCTGGTCTCCGGTATTCCACGGCACACGGCTCTCTCAAGGCACTGGAGCAGGCCCCCGGCTTCAGCGGGGGAGAACCCCGCCCGCAGACGGGGGGTGCCCTCACCCAGCCGTGCGGGTCGGCAATGTGTCCGCCTCCGTGACCACTGCCATACACACTGCCGGTACCGGCCCTACCCGCCGGTCCCTACCCTGGCGGTGTCCGTCTCCCGCCCCGGCAGGCCCGAGCGCCCCTAATGGATCCGAGGTACCGACTGTGAGCACGCAGCCTCAGCAGCAGGCCACCGCGCAGCCCGACCCCGCCGCCGGCGCCGCCGTGAAGGCCGCCGACCGCGCGCACGTCTTCCATTCCTGGTCGGCGCAGGGACTCATCGACCCGCTGGCCGTCGCGGGCGCCGAGGGCTCGTACTTCTGGGACTACGACGGCAACCGCTACCTCGACTTCTCCAGCGGCCTCGTCTTCACCAACATCGGGTACCAGCACCCGAAGGTCGTCGCCGCGATCCAGGAGCAGGCCGGGAAGCTCGCCACCTTCGCGCCCGCCTTCGCCGTGGAGTCGCGCTCCGAGGCCGCGCGGCTGATCGCCGAGCGGACCCCCGGCGACCTCGACAAGATCTTCTTCACCAACGGCGGCGCGGAGGCCGTCGAGAACGCCGTACGGATGGCCCGGCTGCACACGGGCCGCGCCAAGGTGCTCTCCGCCTACCGCTCGTACCACGGCGCGACCTCCGCCGCGATCAACCTCACCGGCGACCCGCGCCGCTGGCCGTCCGACACCGCCTCGGCGGGCGTCGTGCACTTCTGGGCGCCGTTCCTCTACCGCTCGCCCTTCCACGCGCGGACCGAGGCGGAGGAGCGCGACCGTGCGCTCCAGCACCTTGAGGACACCATCGCCTTCGAGGGGCCCGGCTCCATCGCCGCGATCATCCTGGAGACGATCCCGGGCACGGCCGGCATCATGATCCCGCCGCCCGGCTACCTCGCGGGGGTCCGCGAGATCTGCGACCGGTACGGCATCGTCTTCATCCTCGACGAGGTGATGGCGGGGTTCGGCCGCACGGGCGAGTGGTTCGCCGCCGACCTCTTCGACGCCGTCCCCGACCTCCTGACCTTCGCCAAGGGCGTCAACTCCGGCTACGTGCCGCTCGGCGGCGTCGCCATCTCCGCGGAGATCGCCGCCACCTTCGACACCCGCCCCTACCCCGGCGGCCTCACCTACTCCGGCCACCCCCTGGCCTGCGCCGCCGCCGTCGCGACGATCAACGTGATGGAGGAGGAGGGCATCGTCGGCAAGGCGGCCGGCATCGGCGCCCAGGTCCTGGAGCCGGGGCTGCGCGAGATCGCCGAGCGGCACCCCTCGGTGGGCGAGCTGCGCGGCGTCGGCGCGTTCTGGGCGCTGGAGCTCGTACGGAACCGCGAGACGCGCGAGCCGCTGGTGCCGTACAACGCCTCCGGCGAGGCGAACGCGCCGATGGGCGCCTTCGCCGCCGCCTGCAAGAAGTCCGGTCTGTGGCCCTTCGTGAACATGAACCGCACCCACGTCTGCCCGCCCCTGACCATCTCCGAGGCCGAGGCCAAGGAAGGGATCGCGCTGCTCGACGCCGCTCTCTCGGTGGCGGACGAGTTCACGGTCTGAGAGATCCCCGAAAAAGCTGAGCCGCTCCTTCCGCAGGCCGCGCCCGTCTCCCCGACGTGCGCGGCCTGCGTCTTGTGCGGCAGCGAAGCAGCCTCCGCAACGCGCCTCGCATATCGTGTGCGCGACGACGAGAGGCGCAGATGTCAGGGAACTCAGCAAAGGGCGGCGCAGTACTGCGCACCACGCTGCGCGCGCAGATCGCCGACGCGCTCCGCGACGAAGTGCTCGCGGGACGGCTGCCCCCGGGACGACATTTCACGGTCAAGGAGATCGCCGAGCAGTACGGGGTCTCCGCCACCCCGGTCCGCGAGGCGCTGCTGGACCTCTCCGCGCAGGGGCTGCTCGACGTCGAGCAGCACCGCGGCTTCCGGGTCCACGAGTTCTCCAGCCAGGACTTCCGCGACATGGTCGAGGCCCGCACGCTGATAGTCGAGGGGATCTTCCGCTGCTCCGCCGAGTGCGCGGTACGGACCTCCACCCCGAACGCGCTGGCCTCCGTGCGCCGCCGGGCCGAGGAGGCGAGCCGCGCGGCGCGTACGGGCGACCTCGACATCCTCATCGGGTACGACCTGCGGTTCTGGCGCGAACTCGCGGGACTCATCGGAAACCCGTACATCATGGACTTCCTGGACCGCGTGCGGATACAGAGCTGGATCTTCACGGTGCCGCGGCTGCGGCGCCTCCCGGAACTGCGCGGGCGGCTGTGGCACGGCCACATCGAACTGGTCGAGGCCGTGGTGGGGCGGGACTCCGGGGCGGTGGGGCAGATCATCACGGCGTACAACGCGCACTCGCTCGCCCTCGTCGACTCGACGCCGCGGGTGCCGGGATGGAGCGCGGGGCGGCCGGGCACGGGATTAGGCACGGGGCCAGTGTCCGAGAGCTGAGCCCCGAGCCGCCGTGTCCGTCCCCCGGCACATGGAGGCGGTCCGGCGGTCCCCCGGCGTAATCGCCGCCGCACGCACTGTGTGATGGACCGCCCGCCCGCACTACGCTTGCCCGACCATCGCATCGACGCGAACGAGAGTGAGTTCACGTGGCCTGTGACCTCTGGCTGGTCCCCCTCGTAGACGTGCTGTGCCACAGCCCCGACAACCCCTTCGCGGAGGAGATCGCCGCCTATGACAAGGCGCTCGGCGAAGCGGGGCTGCCGCCCATACCGGTCTACAGCTACATGCCCGGCCTGTCGGGCGACGTCGCCCCCGTGGCGGGCTTCGACTACGACGCGCTGCACTTCCTGCGCCGCGCCTACCTCCTGCACATCTGCGGGCTCGCCGTGACCCCCGTCGACGAACTGGGCGGTGACTACGAGCAGTTGCTGGAGATGTTCGAGTCCACGGCCCAGCAGTCGCATCTGGTGTGGCACTACGACCACGCGGGCGCGTACGTGCCCGTCGACTTCCTCCACCCGCTCTCCAATGACGAACTCCTCGAAGGCGGCGGCCCCTTGGGCTCCGCGTACGGGCTGCTGCGGGAACTGGAGACGGTGGCGCCGGTGTTGGGCATCGACCACGCCAACCCGCCGGCCGCGCCCGCGCCCCCCGTCCGCCCGACCGGCCTGGAGGAACCCGCGGCCCCGGGCCCGTACGAGGACAGCCCCTTCGCGCGCGAGAGGCATGTGTGGCTCGGGCTGCACGCGGCCGTGACGCGCAGTCTGGGGCAGGGGTCGATGATCGTCTTCAGTTAGCCGGTACCGGCCCGCCGGTACGCGTCAGCGCGGCGGCTCCGGCGGGCGCTGGCGCGGCATGTTCGGGCGGGTGCCCGGCGGCAGCGGGAAACGTGTGACGGGGCTCCCGCCCTCGGTCCGGGGGCCCCACGCCACCAGCGACTGGAGCAGCAGCGGGCCCGTACCGGACCCGAACTCCACCATCCAGTCCGCCGTCTCCGACCGTACGAGCTCGGTGACGTCCTCCGAGAAGCGCCGCAGCACCGTCAGGCAGCGCTCGGCCGCCTCGCTCGCCGTGCCCTCCGTCGGGCCCAGCACCTCGCGCACGCTCTCCGACGCCCAGTCGAACTGGAGCACCCCGAGGCGGCGTTGCACGGCCTGCGCCGTGGCCACATGGCGCATCCAGCCCGAGGACAGCCCGAAGAACCGGTCGCAGCCCACGCACGCCACCGCTGCGAGCAGCGCCACGAAGCCCCAGGCGGCGCCGCCGTGCAGCACGCCCGCCAGCTCCAGCAGCGGCAGCGCCGCGCCCGCCACCGCGCCGAGGGCGGCGCCGGCCCGCAGCACGCGCGCCCAGCGGCGCTTGTTCACACGGTCCGCGAGGTACCAGGAGATGACGCGCAGCGCGCCGTCCTCCACCCAGCGGTACAGCTCGTCCAGCCGGTCCGCGGGCTCGCCCCAGTCGCCGAGCGGGAAAGGACGGCCGCGCAGATCGTCGCCGTGCCGCGGCTCGTCCTGCTGCTGCTGGTCGCCCTCCTCCCGTGGTGGCCCCTCGGGTTGCATCTCCGGCTGGCTCACCCGTGCGCTCCCTGTATGACTGTGTGACGGTTAGCGGTGTGACGATTGACGGCTTGACGTCTGGCGACTGACGCGCAGCCCCCCATTCCTACCGCCGAACGGCTGGCCTTGAGCCCAAGATCGAGGAATTTCCCGTCGGAAGTGGTGCGGCATCGGGTATAGACCACCGACCCCCCTCACCCGAAAGAGTGGGCGCGGTGACCGAAACGGCGTTCCCGTAGGCTGCACCCCGTGAAGGTCCTCGTCATCGGCGGCGGCGCCCGCGAACATGCCCTGTGCCGCTCTCTCTCCCTCGACCCCGACGTCACCGCCCTGCACTGCGCCCCAGGCAACACCGGGATCGCGGAAGTCGCGACGACGCACCCCGTGGACGTCCTCGACGGCGCGGCCGTCGCGGACCTCGCCCTCGATCTCCGGGCCGACCTCGTGGTGGTGGGCCCCGAGGCGCCGCTGGTGGCGGGCGTCGCCGACGCGGTGCGCGAGCGCGGCGTCGCGGCCTTCGGCCCCTCGGCCGAGGCCGCCCGGCTGGAGGGCTCCAAGGCGTTCGCGAAGGACGTGAT
>NZ_JBHVHQ010000066.1:0-18525 GCF_042800135.1 Streptomyces sp. NPDC057654
GGGGTGGAGCCTGGGCACGAGTTCGCGCAGGGTGGCGGCGGGCACCTCGACGACGGACCGGCGCAGCGCCTCGGTGAGGTCGTCGGCCAGCTCGTCCGCGAGCGCCAGGACGGAGTCCTTGTCGGCGGCGAGCGCCAGGGGCACGTCCGCGCCGAACCGCAGGGCGTGTTTGAGCGCGTGGAATCCGTCGAGCAGCACGGCGCCGGGCGCGCTCGCCCGCCACCGCTCGGCGGCGGCCGGCGCCTCGTCTTCGATCATTCCCTCAGCCTACGGAGGTGACCTCACGAGGCGTCGGGCGACACTGCGCCCTCTCGGCACACAGCCCTCCCGCAGAGCCCACCGCACAGCCCGCCGCTCAGCCCGCCTCTCAGCCCACGAGCGTCCGGGGCGACGCCTCGCCGTCGCCCGCGCGCTGGGCGGGCAGCGCCGCCGTGCGCACGGCGGGCAGCCGGGCGCGGAGGCCGCCGATCCGGCGCCCCGTCGCCCGCAGGAAGTTCGTCGGCAGGAAGACCGCGTCCGCCGTGATCATCGCGAGGGAGAAAAACGGCAGCCCCAGGAAGAACGCGATGGAGAGGTGCTCGACGATCATCAGCGCCAGCAGCACGTTCTTGATCCGCCGGTTGAACAGCGTGAACGGGAAGGCGACCTGCACGATGACCGTCCCGTAGGTCACCGCCATGGTCATGACGCCGCTGCTGGTGAGGGCGTCGGACAGCGCGGGCCACGGCGAGAAGTAGTCCAGGTGCATCGGGTAGAAGAGCGCGGTGCCGTCCTGCCAGCGGGAGCCCTGGACCTTGTACCAGCCGGCGGTCGCGTAGATCAGGCAGACCTGCACCATGATCACCAACAGCGCGCTGTTGTGCGCGAGATGGGCGAACGCGTCGAGCACGGTGCGCGGCTCCCCCGGCGCGTACCGCCGCACCAGCCACCACGCGGCGTGTACGAGCCACAGGACCCACAGCACCGTCGCCCAGCCGAGGCCGGGGAGGGGGCCGTCCGCCGCCCAGGAGAGGTGGACGGCGCCTAGCAGTTGGGCCGTCGCCAGGGCGAGGCCCGTCGCCGCCCACAGCACGACGCCGGTCGCGTCCCGGCCCGGCCGCCCCCGTTCGCCCGCGCGCCGGGCCCGCCGGGCGTCCAGCGACCACACCTGTCCGCAGCGGGTGAGGACCAGGTACATCGACATCAGGTGGATGACGTTGTCGCCTCCGTCGCCCACGAAGACGCTGCGGTTCTGCATCGACAGCACGCCCAGCATGAACAGCACGGACATCGTGCGGGTGCGCCAGCCGAGCATCAGCAGCGCGCTGGAAACGATGGCGAGGCAGTAGACGGCCTCGAACCAGAGGCGGCCGTCCGACCACACCAGAGCCGTGAAGGAATGGTTGTCGGCGACCAGTCGCCGGGCCATCTCCCAGTTCCACGTACCGCCCGGCCCGTACAGCTCATGGCGGTGCGGCCACTCGCGGAGCAGGAAGAACAGCCAGGTGAAGGAGAAGCCGATGCGGATGACGGCGGTCTGGTACGGGCCGATGGACGTCCCGGTGACGCGCGCCAGAGCGCCGGTGAGCACACGGTCGAGGCGGACGGCGAGCGGCTCGGCGGCGGGGGTCCGGTCGGCAGAGGAGCGGGCAGCGGGCGGCTCGGCGGCCGGGGGCTCGGGGGAGTCGGTCACCGGTTCTTGGCCTCCGGGAGGTCGGCGGTGGTCACCGGCCACCAGCGCAGTTCGTGGTACGCGGTCTTGAGGTCGGTCTTCTCGTCGCTCCAGGACGGCGGGGCGACGTTGGTCGTCGCCGACCGCAGCTGAACCCGCTGCACCCTGCCGCCGTCGCGCTCGGCGCCGAAGCGGAGCATGACCACGCGCCGGAGGTACTGCTCGGACAGCTCGCCCCGCAACCCGTTCGGCCGATCCTCCGCGTCATGGTTGGCGACGTAGGAGTCCCAGGCCCGGCGGAGCTCGTTCTGCTGGGTGTGGCTGGGGAACGGGTTGTGCCGGATGGCCGCGGCGTCCTGCGCGGTCAGATCCACCCAGCCGCCCGTCGCCAGGCGGCCGTCCGCGCGGCGCACCTCGGTCCGCGCCTGCACCGCGACGTTCTGCTGGAGGGGGTTGGGCGCGAAGAGCTTCCAGTTCTGCTCGAACTCCGGAAACACGTAGTCGTCGACGGCCGCACCGTGCTTCTTGGTGACCGTGTTCGGGGGCGTGACCTGCAAGAACATCATCGCGATATGGATGGCGGCGGCGACGGCCGCGACCGCGACGCCGAGGGCCACGGCGATGCGGGCGGGCAGGGAGAGCGCGGCGATTCCACGTGCTGGCTCATGCTCGTCCGGCTCCACACCCGCCCCGATCCCGCGCACCGTCTGCCTTTTCGCGCTTCTGCGCTTCCGCACTTCTGCGTCTTTGCGCCTCTGCGTCCCCGCTGTGTCACGGAACCGTACCCACGCCTCTGCGCCGAGCACAGCACTCCTTCAGTTATCCACAGGCTTGACACCCTACGAGCGCTCGGCACACCATTGAACCGAACGATCGGTCGGTTGGCTGGACGTCCGCGCACGCACCACCGCGCGACCGCGTCCCCGCCCGGTGACCCGACGACCCGACGACCCGACGACACAGCCAGTGGAGAGCCAGGGGGCACCGCATGACGACGATGGCGCCGGACACCGAAGCGGCGTACGACGAGCCGGCCCTGGAAGCGGCATTCGACGCCACCGTGGCCGCGGACGAGCGCGTCGAGCCGCGCGACTGGATGCCCAACGCCTACCGCGCCACCCTGGTGCGGCAGATCGCGCAGCACGCCCACTCCGAGATCATCGGAATGCAGCCGGAGGCCAACTGGATCACCCGCGCGCCGTCCCTGCGCCGCAAGGCGATCCTGATGGCCAAGGTCCAGGACGAGGCAGGCCACGGCCTGTATCTCTACAGCGCGGCGGAGACGCTGGGCACCAGCCGCGACGAGCTGCTCGACAAGCTCCACGCCGGCCGCCAGCGCTACTCCTCGATCTTCAACTACCCCACCCTGACCTGGGCCGACGTCGGAGCCATCGGCTGGCTCGTGGACGGCGCCGCCATCACCAACCAGGTCCCGCTGTGCCGCTGTTCGTACGGGCCGTATGCCCGCGCGATGGTGCGGATCTGCAAGGAGGAGTCCTTCCACCAGCGCCAGGGTTACGAACTGCTCCTCGCCCTGAGCCGGG
The DNA here is from genome assembly GCF_042800135.1 of Streptomyces sp. NPDC057654. Taxonomy (NCBI): domain Bacteria; kingdom Bacillati; phylum Actinomycetota; class Actinomycetes; order Kitasatosporales; family Streptomycetaceae; genus Streptomyces; species Streptomyces sp. NPDC057654. The sequence continues at coordinate 3,196 of NZ_JBHVHQ010000066.1, forward strand.
GCACCCCGGCCCAGCACGCCATGGCGCAGGACGCCGTGGACCGCTGGTGGTGGCCGTCGCTGATGATGTTCGGCCCGCCGGACGACGAGTCCTCGCACTCCGCCCAGTCCATGGCCTGGAAGATCAAGCGGCACTCCAACGACGAGCTGCGCCGGCGCTTCGTGGACATCTGCGTCCCGCAGGCCGAGGCGCTCGGACTCACCCTCCCCGACCCGGACCTCACCTGGAACGAGGAGCGGGGGGCGTACGACTTCGGGCCGATCGACTGGTCCGAGTTCCACGAAGTGCTGCGCGGCAACGGGCCGTGCAACGAAGAGCGCATCGCACAGCGGCGGCGCGCCCACGACGAGGGCGGCTGGGTCCGCGAGGCAGCGAGCGCGTACGCCGCCAAGCACGGGGAGGCACGGGTATGACGACATCCGCATCGGGCTGGCCGCTGTGGGAGGTGTTCGTGCGCAGCCGCCGCGGGCTGTCCCACACCCACGCCGGCAGCCTGCACGCGCCGGACGCCGAGATGGCCCTGCGCAACGCGCGCGACCTGTACACCCGCCGCTCGGAGGGCGTCTCGATCTGGGTGGTGCCGTCCGCCGGGATCACCGCCTCCTCGCCGGACGAGAAGGACCCGTTCTTCGCCCCGTCCGCCGACAAGCCCTACCGCCACCCGACGTTCTACGAGATCCCCGAGGGGGTGCGGCACCTGTGAGCGGCCCGACCAGCCCGACCACGGCGAGCGGCCGGACGACGGCGGCCGCGCTCGCCCTCGGCGACGACGCGCTCGTCCTCTCCCACCGGCTGGGCGAGTGGGCCGGGCACGCGCCCGTGCTGGAGGAGGACGTGGCGCTGGCCAACATCGCGCTGGACCTGCTGGGCCAGGCGAGGCTGCTGCTCTCCCTCGTCGGCGACGAGGACGAGCTGGCCTACCTCCGCGAGGAGCGCGCCTTCCGCAACACCCAGCTGGTCGAGCAGGAGCGCGGCGACTTCGCGCACACCATCGCCCGGCAGCTGTACTTCTCGACCTATCAGGCGCTGCTGTACGGGCAGTTGGCCGAGCGCGAGGGGCCGCTCGCGCCGATCGCCGCGAAGGCCGTCAAGGAGGTCGCCTACCACCGGGACCACGCCGAGCACTGGACGCTGCGGCTCGGCGACGGCACGGCCGAGAGCCACGAGCGGATGCAGCGCGGCCTGGACGCCCTGTGGCGGTTCACCGGCGAGCTCTTCGAGCCCGTCGAGGGGCTGGAGACAGACGTCGACGCACTGCGGGAGGGCTGGCAGACGAGCGTCGCCGACGTCGTGGAGCGCGCCACGCTGACGCTGCCGACGGGCCCGCGGCGCGGCGGCTGGAGCGCGGGCGCCGGGCGGCAGGGCATCCACACCGAGGCGTTCGGCCGGATGCTCGCCGAGATGCAGCATCTGCACCGCAGCCACCCGGGGGCGACATGGTGACCGACACCGCCCTCGAAGCGGAGCTGCGCGAGCTCGCGGGCTCCGTGCCGGACCCCGAGCTGCCCGTGGTCACCCTCTCCGAGCTGGGCGTGCTGCGCGATCTGCATGTGCTCGGGCCCGGCCGGGTCGAGGTGGAGCTGACGCCCACGTACAGCGGCTGCCCGGCCATAGAGACGATGTCGTCGGACATCGAGCGGGTGCTGCACGACCACGGCATACCGGAGGTCGAGGTCCGTACGGTCCTCTCGCCGCCCTGGACCACGGACGCGATCAGCGCCGAAGGCCGCCGCAAGCTGGCGGAGTTCGGCGTGGCGCCGCCGCGGCCGACCGCGAGCGGGTCCGTCGCGCTCCGGCTGGCCATCCGGTGCCCGCACTGCGGCTCGACCGACACCACGCTGCTGAGCCGCTTCTCGTCCACGGCCTGCAAGGCGCTGCGCCGCTGCGAGTCGTGCCGCGAACCCTTCGACCACTTCAAGGAGTTGTAGATGGCCGGGGCCCGCCACGGCGCCTTCCACCCGCTGCGGGTGACGGCGGTCGACCGCCTCACCGACGACGCGGTCGCCCTCACTTTCGCCGTGCCCGAGGAGCTGCGCGCGACGTTCCGCTACACGCCGGGCCAGCATGTCGCGGTGCGGCTGTTCGTCGACGACACGGAGGTCCGGCGCACGTACTCGATCTGCGCGCCGGTGACAGACCCGGACGGGCCGCGGTCGCTGCGGGTGGGGGTGCGGCGGGTGGAGGGCGGAGAGTTCTCGACGTACGCGCTCAAGGAGCTGGCCGTCGGCCACACGGTGGACGTGATGGCACCGGCCGGGCGCTTCGTCCTGGAGCCGAGGGCGGGCCGATTCGCGGCGCTGGTCGGCGGCAGCGGCATCACGCCCGTGCTGTCCATCGCCGCGACCCTGCTGGCGCGCCGGGCCGACGCGAGTTTCTGCCTGATCCGCAGCGACCGCACGGCCGCGTCGACGATGTTCCTGGAGGAGGTGGCCGACCTCAAGGACCGCTACCCCGACCGCTTCCATCTGGTGCACGCGCTCTCCCGCGAGGAGCAGCAGGCGGGTCTGGCGTCCGGGCGGCTGGACGAGGAGCGGCTGTCGTCGCTGCTTCCCGCGCTGCTTCCGGTGGGCGAGGTGGACGGCTGGTTCCTGTGCGGGCCGTACGGTCTGGTGCAGAGCGCCGAGCGGGCGCTGCGCGGGCTCGGGGTCGACCGGCGCCGGGTGCACCAGGAAATCTTCCATGTGGAGGACGGGACGGTCGCGGTGCCGCTGGACGCCGCAGCCGGCACCACCGCCGCGGGCGCGCCCACCGGGACCGTCGGGGCCGCCGGAGCCGCCGGAGCCGCCGGAGCCGCCGGAGCCGTCACGGCCGTCGGGGCACAGGCTCCCGAGCGCAGTTCGGTCGCGGCGACGCTGGACGGGCGCGGCGGCGAGTGGCCGGTGCGGGACGGGGAATCGCTGCTGGACGCGGTGCTGCGCAACCGCGCCGACGCTCCGTACGCGTGCAAGGGCGGGGTGTGCGGCACCTGCCGGGCGTTCCTGGTCTCGGGCGAGGTGCGGATGGACCGGAATTTCGCGCTGGAGCCGGAGGAGGTCGAGTCGGGGTATGTGCTGGCCTGCCAGTCGCATCCGGCGACGGAGAGGGTGGAGTTGGACTTCGACCGCTGAACCCCATTCCCAATTCCTGCAACCTGTTCTACCTTGACGACCCGTCAGTTCAGTCGGGGCGCACGGGAGGACAGGCAGTGGACTTCACCTTCACCGAGGAGCAGCAGGCGGCCGTCGAAGCGGCGAAGGCGGTCTTCTCCGGCGTCGCCCCCGACAGCGTCCCCAGCCCGGCGCTCACCGCGGGCGCCGTCGCCGACGACTTCGACCGGCCGCTGTGGCGCCGCCTGGCCGAGGCCGACCTGCTGAGCCTGCTGCTCGCCCCCGAGCGCGGCGGGGCGGGGCTCGACACCATCGCGCTCTGCCTCGTGCTGCGCGAGTCCGCCAAGGTGCTCGCGCGGGTGCCGCTGCTGGAGACGAGCGCGGCGGCGCTGGCCCTGGAGACCTACGGCGGCGACGTGGCGCGCTCCGAGCTCCTGCCGCGCGTCGGCCGCGGGGAAGCCGTCATCACCGTCGCGTCCAACGGGCGTACGGGCCACGACCCGGCCGAACTCTCCGTGGAGGCGCGCCGGGAAGACGACGGCGGCTGGGTGCTCGACGGCGTCCACACCGCCGTTCCCTGGGCCCAGGCCGCGGACTTCGCCCTGCTGCCCGCCCACACCGGCGAGGGCCGCGCCGTCCTCGCCCTGGTCCCCCGCGACCACGAGCGCCTCACACTCGACGACCAGGTCTCCACCAGCGGCGAGCGGTATGCGCGGCTGCGCCTCGACGCCGCGCACGTCCCGGCCCAGGACATGATCACGGCCGACGGCTGCTGGGAGTGGCTGCGCTGCCTCCTCGCCGCCGGCACCTGCGCGCTGGCACTCGGCCTCGGTGAGGCCGTGCTGTCCATGACGAGCGACTACGCGGGCAAGCGCGAGCAGTTCGGCTTCCCCATCGCCACGTTCCAGGCCGTCGCCGTCCAGACCGCCGACCGCTACATCGATCTGCGCGCCATGGAAGCCACCCTCTGGCAGGCCGCCTGGCGACTCGGCGACCCCACGGCAGGAGGCCCGCTGCCGGCCGCCGCGGACATCGCCGTCGCCAAGATCTGGGCGGCGGAAGGCGTGCGCCGCGTCGTACAGAGCGCGCAGCACCTGCACGGCGGATTCGGCGCGGACACCGACTACGCGCTGCACCGCTACCACGCCTGGGCCAAGCAGTTGGAGCTCTCGCTCGGTCCGGCCGCCGCCCACGAGGAGACCCTCGGCGACCTCATCGCGGCCCACCCGCTCGGGTGACGACGCCCCCCTGGACTCCGGAGCGGGGCGGGGCGGGAGAACGGTGAAGGCCCCGTACTCGCTCACCGAGTACGGGGCCTTCGCGTGGAGCGCCCGGCAGGCCTTGCACCTGCATTTCCCGCTGGATGGCGGGCGTCTTGCCTTGGACCACAGACGCGCGACTCCCGGTCCGTGAACCGGAGTTGCGTAAATGATCTTACACGGTCCGGGGCGCGCCGATGACCACGTGCGGCACGGCCTCCCGGCCGGGAGGCCGCCGGCTAGATGACCGAGCCGGCGCCGCCCGCGCCGTCCGTCACCGGGCGGCCGGAAGCCTCCCAGAGCTGCATGCCCCCGGCGACGTTCACGGCGTCCAGCCCCTGCTGGAGCAGATACTGCGCGACCTGGGCCGACCGCCCGCCGGAGCGGCAGATCACATACACCTTGCCGCCCTCCGGAGCCTGCTCGGTCAGCTCGCCGTAGCGGCCGACGAAGTCGCTCATCGGGATGTGCAGAGCGCCCTCGGCGTGACCGGCCGCCCACTCGTCGTTCTCCCGGACGTCCAGCAGGAAGCCGTCGGACGGCACGGACGCCGCGTCCACCTCGGGGACCTGGGCGAAATTCATGGAAGCCTCTCTCGGTTCGCGTATCGGGATCGGAGTCGCAGTCGGGGCCGCAGTCGGGGTCGCAGTCGGGGCCGCAGTCGGGGCCGGCTGGATCCAGGGTCGGAGTTCGTATGCCGGGTCGGGCCGGAAGAAGCTACCCGACCAGCGAGGCCAGATACGCCTCCCGCTCGGCGACCTGTGCCTGCAACCGCTCCGCGATCTCCTCCAGCAGCCGGTCCGGGTCCTCCGGCGCCATCTTGATCATCGCGCCGATCGCGCTGTTCTCCAGCTCCGCGGCCACCACGGCCAGCAGTTCCTTGCGCTGCGCGAGCCACTCCAGCCGCGCGTACAGCTCCTCGCTCCGGCTCGGCCGCCGCTCCTCGGCCACCGGCCCGGCCGCCCACTCCTCGGCGAGCGTGCGCAGCGTCTTCTCGTCGCCGTCCCCGTACGCGGCGTTGACCCGCACGATGAACGCCTCGCGCCGCTCCCGGTCCGCCTCGTCCCGCGCCAGGTCCGGATGCGCCTTGCGGACCAGCTCCCGGAAGACGCGTCGCGCCTCCTCGCTCGGCCGCACCCGCTTGGGCGGCTGCACCGGCCGCTCCGTGAGCATCGAGGACGCCTCGGGCGACAGCCCCTCGGAGTCCATCCAGCCCCCGAACAACTCCTCCACCTGCGGCATCGGCTGCACCAGCGACCGCGCCTCCCGCGCGCGGCGGATGTCCTCCGCGTCGCCGGTACGGGCCGCGACGGCCTCCGCGACCAGCGCGTCCAGCTCGTCGAGGCGGGAGTACATCGGGCCGAGCCGCTGGTGGTGCAGGCGGGAGAAGTTCTCCACCTCCACCCGGAACGTCTCCACCGCGATCTCGAACTCGATCAGCGCCTGCTCGGCCGTCCGCACCGCCTGCTCCAGCCGGTCCGTCGCCCGCTCCTCGCCGCCGACGCCGCCACCCGACCCACCGGCCGCACCACCAGCAGCATCGTCGGAGCCGGCGTCGCCGTGGCCCGAGCCGCCGTCGCCAGGAGTACGGCCGCCCCCCGCACCGGCCGCCCGGCCTGCGGCCGAATCTGCGGAGTGGTCTTCGGCCTCTGGCTGCGCCTGCTCGGCTTCCGGGTTCGTCACCCGTACAGCGTCTCAAACGAGCCGGGGTTTTCCGGTGCCGGGCCGAGTTTCCGCACCCGGGATACCGCAGACCGGACCCGAGCCGGAACCCGAGCCCGTACCGCACCGGCACCGGCACCAGCACCAGCACCAGCACCAGCACCAGCACCCAAGCCCGTACACGCCGGGCCCCCAGCCCGTAAGCACCCGGCCCCAGGCCCGTACGCCCCTCGGCCCGTAAGCCCCTCACACCCCCGTCTCAGCCGGCATACGCCCGTCCCGTATCGCCTCCACCAGCTCCGCGTGGTCCGCCTCCGCCCGGTCCGCGTACGCCACCGCGAACGCGGCCACCGCCTCGTCCAGCTCCTCGCTCTTGCCGCAGTACCCGCCGATCAGCCGCGGGTCCACGCTGTGCGCGTGCGCCCGCGCCAGCAGGGCGCCCGTCATCCGCGCGTAGTCGTCGATCTGGCCGGGTTCGAGGGCGGCCGGGTCCACGCTCCCCTGGCGGTTGCGGAACTGCCGGACCTGGTACGGACGCCCCTCAACGGTCGTCCAGCCGAGCAGCGTGTCGCTGACGGTCTGCATCCGCTGCTGGCCCCGCACGACGCGCCGCCCCTCGTGCGCGACCTCGGGTATCACGAACCCGGCCTTCTCCACATGCGGCACCAGCGCCGACGGCCGGGCCTCCTTCACCTGGAGCACCACCGCCTCGTCCCGGTGGTCCAGGAGCAGCACCACGTACGAGCGCAGCCCGACGCTCCCCGTGCCCACCAGCCGGAACGCCACGTCGTGCACCGCGTACCGCCCCAGCAGCGGCAGCCGGTCCTCCGGGAGCGAGTGCAGATACCCGCCGAGCGAGCGGGCCACGGCCGCCGCCTCCTCGTCCGGGACCCGCCGCAGCACCGGCGGCGCGTTCACGAACCGCCGCGTGCCGTCCGGGAGCCGCCGCGTCGACTTCTCGGCGAAGCGCGCCCCGGTGTTGCGCCGCGCCTTCTCGGCGACGAGCCGCAGCGCACCCTGCAAGTCCCGCGCGTCGGCCTGCGAGACGAACTCCTCGTCGGCGACGGCGTTCCACGCGTCGGCGGCGGGCAGCCCGGCCAGCAGCCGCATCGTGCGCCGGTACGCGCCGACGGCGTCCCGCGCCGCGCCCCGGCAGGCGTCCGCGTCCGCGCCGGTCTCCCGGCCGGACAGCACCAGCGACGCCGCGAGCCGCTTGAGATCCCACTCCCACGGGCCGTGCACCGTGTCGTCGAAGTCGTTGAGATCGATGACGAGCCGGCCCTGCGCGTCCCCGTACAGCCCGAAGTTGGCGGCGTGCGCGTCACCGCACAACTGCGCGCCCGCGCCGGTGACGGGCGTGGTCGACAGGTCGTACGCCATCAGCGCGGACGTGCCGCGCAGAAAGGCGAACGGGGAGGCGGCCATCCGCCCGACCCGGATCGGCACCAGTTCCGGCAGCCGCCCGGCGTTGGACTCCTGGACCGCCTCCACCGCGCCCGGCCGCCCGGCCCCGAACTCCAGCTCGGCGTGGTCGCGCCGCGCCACGCGCCCGCGCAGCGCCTTCCCCGCCGCCTTCGGCGCTTCGGCGCCGTCCCGGCCCTTTCCTCCCAGCCGTGCGAACCCCGGTACGTACGGCAGTCGCGACATCGCGGCCACCTCCCCCTTCACCCCATGGCACAGCGTCACGCAACGTCAACTGTCCATGACCGTACCGCTCCCCACTGACAACGGTCAGACCCCGACCGCCTCCTCCATCTCCTCTTCCTGCTCCTGCTGCTCCTGCTGCTCCCGCGCCCCTCCGACGCCATCCCCTGCCTGCTCCGAAGCTCCCGCGTCCCGGTCATCCGCAGCGGAAGAAGGCACAGCGGAAGACACAGCAGAGGGCTCAGCGGGCGGCCCGGCACGCCGCGACTCCACCGCCCCCGCCGCGCCGAGCACCGCCAGCGCGGCGACGAGCCACAGCGCCAGCGTCCACACGTGCCCGCCCAGCCCGGCGCCGTCGAAGTAGACGAGGCTGCGCGTGCCCTCCAGGAAGCCCGCGCCGTTCCAGAAGGAGTGCAGCGCCGCAAAGAATCCATTCTGCAACTCGGGCCGGAACACCCCGCCGGAGCTGGTGAAGTTGAGCATCACGAAGAGCGCCATCACCCCCAGCGTGGTCCACCGCTTGAGGAAGACGTGCAGGCCGGTGCCGATCAGCAGAATCCCCGCCGAGTAGAGCCAGGCCATGCCCCACACCCCCCACAGCCCGCGGTCGACGAGGTGGAAGACCGGCCCCGCGAACAGCGCGCCGATCACACTGACCACCAGCGACATGCCGGCCGCCAGCAGCGCCCGCAGCCGCATCGGCAGCGCGCCGCCCGCCCCGCCGATCACGGCGACCGAGGCGTACGAGCCGATGCTGACCGCGACCAGCAGGAAGAAGACGCCCTGCCCGGTCGGGTCGCCCTCGGACGACGGCACGACGTCCGTGACCTTGAGCGGCGCGCCCTGTGCCGCGGCGACGGGCGTGAAGACCTTCTGCACGGCGGAGGCGGTGGTGTCCGATCCGGCCGTGGCGACGAGCAGCTCCGGCGCCGTGCCCGCGGCGTACGCGCCGAAGACGTCCCGCTCCTTGAGCTGCCGCACCGCCTCGCCCCGGTCGGCGACCGTACGGACCATGAGATCGCCGCCGGACGAGTCGTTGAGCGTCTGCGCCAGCAGCCGCGCGCTCGGTCCGGAGCCGACGACCGCCACGGGCAGCTGGTGCGGCGCGGGGTGCGCGAAGGCGCCCAGATAGGCGAATCCCATGCCTACGCACATCAGCAGCGGGGTGATCAGATGGGTGAGGACGTGGCGCAGGGCGGCGGCGTCGCCGAAGCGGCGGGCCGGACCGGCCGGAACGGCGCGGTGGGCGGAACTCATGGGCGGCCTTCTCGGACTTCTCGGACTTCTCGGTTTTTCGGACTTCCCTGACGGCCGGCTCGACTGCCGGCCCGACGATCGACCCAATGGTTGGCTTCTACAACCCTCACTTCAGGTTGTACTATACAACCAGTGGAACGAAAGGCAGCCCCCGTGTCCCATCGAGACGACTCCGTAGAGACGATCCAGCGCGAGATGACCGCGTTCGCCCGCCGGGCCCGCGCCACGGCCGCCCGGATGCACCCCGAGCTCTCGCTCGTCTCCTTCACGCTCCTGGCCCATCTGGAGGACCAGCGGGGATGCCGCGCGACCGACCTCGCCGCGCACTATCTGCTGGACAAGTCGACGGTCAGCCGGCAGGTCTCGGCGCTGGAGCGGCTCGGCTTCGTCGAGCGCCGCGTCGACCCCGACGACCACCGCGTACAGGTGCTGCATCTCACGGCCGCGGGCGCCGAGATGCTCGGCAACGTCACCGCCAGCCGCCGTGTCGCCTTCCATGAGCGCCTGGCCGACTGGGACGAGGCCGACCTCGACCGCTTCGCCTCGTACCTGCTGCGCTACAACGCCGCGCAGGAAGCGATGGAGTGAGCGACTCCCCGGAGGACCCACGAAGGACCCCCGGAGGACCCCGCAGGCCCCCAGAAGGCCCCGCACAGCTACCGCGACCGCAGCCCCTCCGGACACCCGCTCGCGTCGGCCAGGTGCTCCTCGGCCCACCGCCCCAGCTCCTTGAGCGCGGTGTCCAGCGCCTCGCCCGCGGGGGTCAGCCGGTAGGCGACGCGCAGCGGCGGCCCCGCGTCGACCTCACGCAGCACCAGCCCGGCCCCGGCCAGCTCCGTGAGCCGGTCGGACAGCATGCGCTCACTGATCCCCGGGATCGCCCGCCGCAACTCGGCGAAGTGCACCTCGCCCGGCATCAGCGTCGCCACGATCAGCCCCGTCCAGCGCTTGCCGAACAGCTCGAAGACGCGCGTCATCCCCACATCGACGCTCTTGCACTGCTGTTCCCCGCGGTCCGCCATACGGACAGGGTACTGCTTTCCCGTGCGGGGCTATAAAAAAGTAAGCTGCTGTGCTATCAATAGCTACGTACGCAGAACCGCCCAACCGCGGACCTGCGCAAACGCCGACATCACCGGCGCCATCACGCCCTTCCCGCTCTGGAGCACCCATGGCCACGCTGCTGCACCTCGACTCGTCCCTCTTCCCCACCGAGGCCTCGGCCTCCCGCACCGTCACCGCCGCCTTCCGTGACGCCTGGCTCGCCGAGCACCCCGACGGCACGGTCGTCTACCGCGACCTCGCCGCCGCCCCGCTGCCGCACTTCGACGCCGCCGCCGCGTCCGCCGGCTCCGTCGACCCGGCCGAGCACACCCCCGCCCAGCAGGCCGCCGCCGCCCGGCGCACCGAGCTCGTCGAGGAGCTCGAAGCCGCCGACGCGGTGCTCATAGGCGCGCCCATGTACAACTTCACGATCCCCTCCACCCTCAAGACCTGGCTGGACCAGGTGATCATCATGGGCCGCACCGCGGGGGAGAAGCAGTCCATCGCGGGCACCCCGATCACCGTCGTCGCCAGCCGCGGCGGCTCGTACGCGCCCGGCACCCCGCGCGAGGGCTTCGAGTTCGTGCAGAACTACCTGGAGAAGGTGTTCACCATGTTCGGCGCCGAGGTCGACTTCATCGTCCCGGAGCTGACCCTCGCCCACGTCAACCCGGCGATGGCCGACCTCGTGCCGCTCGCGGAGAAGTCCCGCGCCGCGGCCCTCGAAGCCGCCGCCGCGAAGGGCAAGGAACTGGCCGCCCGCCACGCGGACTCCGCTGCGCAGCCGCAGAGTTGAGAATGACCGAAAACCGTCGGCCGCCCCGTCGCCGCTGGTCAGCGCGGGGTGGCAGGCGGTGATCGGCGAGAGTGGCGCAATCTTTAGCTGAAACTAAGCTTTTAGCCATGCCTAAAGGTGGCATCCTTCTAGAGACGAGGACGCCAGAGTCCGCCTAGCTTCTTGGGGGTACGCCATGGCCTGGCGAAACAGTGCCGAGCACGGTCGTGCCGCGGAGCTGGCAGGCGCCCGTCTGGCGAGACAGGCCACGGCGTCCCTGGCCGGGCTGCTCGCGGAGCGCGGCATGACCCGCAAGGACCTGGCCGACTGCTTGGGAGTATCCCCCGGACGGGTCAGTCAGATCCTGTCCGGCGACGAGAATCTCACACTGCGGTCGCTGGCCGCGGTGGCCGAGTCGCTCGACGCCCACGTGGAGATATCGTTCTACGACCCTCCCCCGGCGGACAGTCCGGACGCGACGGCGGCATCCGTGCCAGAGGCCGATTCCGTCCGGCAGCGCTTCGTGCCCACCTACCGCTGACCACCTGTCACCGGCCATACGGTCGTACGGACACACGGCCGTACGGGCATACGGACACAGCTCACGCGACACGGCCGTATGAGGCTGCGGACTCACTCACGTACGCGTACGGGCCCGCTCACGCCTCCCATGCCGTGCCGAGCCCAGGTCAGGTCAGGTCAGCGCCGGTGCTGCCACAACAGCACGGCCAGGATGCGTCTGCGGGGCCTGGGAACGCCGGGCAGGGTCATCGGGTGCCGCAACGGCAGGTGCCGCGCTCTCAGGTCGGCGATCTTCCGGTCGCTGCTGCGCTTCCCGTACGTGTGCGCCAGCTCCAGCAGATGCCGGCAGTGCTGCTCGGCCTCCCCGAACGCCCGCTTCGCGCGCCGCTCCTCCTCGCGGGTGCGCGGCCGGCACTGCTGGAGGCAGGTCTTGCCGATGTCCGTCTCGGCCTTGGCCCACTTCTGCGCCGCCGTCTGCACGTCCTTGTAGCGGTCGGTGATCTCGCGCCGGATGAGGCTGCGGCTGCGCTGCGTACGCCCGCGCACGTCGACGCGCATCAGCAGGTGCCGCTTGACCTCGTCGGAGAAGAGGTCAAGATCCCAGCAGTCGTGGAAGCCGCCGACCAGCCGGTCGCACCAGTCGGCCCGGTCCTCCTGGAGCCGGCGCGCGAGGCCGGCGAGCAGCAGTGAGTCGCCCAGCGTGAGCACGGCCAGCAGCGCGCGCCCGCTCGTCTGCTCCCCGCGCCCTCTGGGGACCACACCGGAACCGGCCACCGCGCCCACCGCGATCGGCGGCACGCTCGACGCGTGCGGCAGCAGAAAGCCGCTGGCCAGCGCCGCCACTCCGGAGGTCCACAGCACGACGGAGACGGCCAGCGCCGCCGACCGGACCGTACCGAGCAGGCGCCCGTCCTCACGGAAGCGGTAGACGAGGCCCACCCACGCCACCCCCGCGCACACCGCCCCGGGCAGGACCCATTCCGTCAGCCAAGTCGCCTGGCCCAACGCCACATCGTCCCCCACTCCGGTACTCCGGTCGCAGACGACGAGGCTCTCCACGCACCCGAATCGGCGAAATCCGAACCAGCGGCGCTCCAACCGCACACCCAACGCGACTTGACGCCTTACACAGCGCCCCAGTGCGACTACAGGTCGATGCTCCCACCGCGGCCCCGCCGACATGCGGCGATCCGGCCAAGCCTCCGCAGGAGAGAAAGATTCCCGCCAACAATGAAAGGGATACGGTCGCGGGCACGCCCCCGCAGAGCCCCGAGCGACCCGAGCGACCCAAGGGGCAGGCACCGGCCCCTGGACAACGAGAAACGGGCCCCATCGGTGACTTTCGTCGACCGATGAGACCCGTATCACCGATACGTGCGCGAGGGGGGAGTTGAACCCCCACGCCCTTTCGGGCACTGGAACCTGAATCCAGCGCGTCTGCCTATTCCGCCACCCGCGCATGGGTGCTGTCCTCAGACTCTCTCACAGCTTCCGAACTGGCCTGTTCGTGTCTGGTGCGAGCGCCTTCCGACATCCAGAAGATTAGCACGCCGGTGGGGGTGGATTCACATCCCTTGTCGAGCGCCCGCTCCGCCGACGACCACCCCGGTTGCGGGACACTGACTTGGGGCCGCCTCTACGATCCCTAGTGGAACCTCGCGGAGACTGCCACGGAACGCGACACTCGTCACTCCTGGCTCCAAAGGGGAACCAGCCGTTTCCACGACGCGTGGATACGATCAGTAAGCAGTATCAGGACGACACTCGGCCCGACACCGAGGAAGGAGGTGCCCGGTGGGAGTTATGAAGCGCTTCGAGCAGCGTCTCGAAGGTCTCGTGAACGGCACCTTCGCCAAAGTATTCAAGTCCGAGGTGCAGCCCGTCGAGATCGCGGGCGCTCTTCAGCGTGAGTGCGACAACAACGCCACCATCTGGAACCGCGACCGCACCGTCGTGCCCAACGACTTCATCGTCGAGCTCAGCACCCCGGACTTCGACCGGTTGAGCCCGTACTCCGGCCAGCTCGGCGACGAGCTGTCCGGGATGGTGCGCGACTACGCGAAGCAGCAGCGCTACACCTTCATGGGCACCATCAGGGTCCACCTGGAGAAGGCCGACGACCTCGACACCGGCCTCTACCGGGTCCGCAGCCGCACCCTCGCCTCCAGCGAGAGCCAGCAGCCGCCGACCGACAACAACCCGTACACGGAGCGGGCCACCGCCCCGCGCTCCGGGTCCGGCCCCGGCCAGGGCGGCGGATACCCCGCGCAGCCCTCCGGCGCGCCCCCCATGCCCTCGGCACCGCCCCCCGGAGCCGCCGCCCGCCCCGCGCCCCGTACGGGCGCGCCCGGCGCCGGCCCCCTGCCGAGCGGCCAGACCCGCCGCTGGATCGAGATCAACGGCACCCGCCACCAGATCTCCCGGCCCACGCTCGTACTGGGCCGCAGCACCGAGGCGGACGTACGCATCGACGACCCGGGCGTCTCCCGCAGACACTGCGAGATCCGGGTCGGCACCCCCGCGACAATTCAGGACCTGGGGTCCACAAACGGCATCGTGGTGGACGGGCAGCACACCACCCGCGCTACGCTCCGCGACGGCTCGCGGATCGTCGTGGGCAGTACCACCATCGTTTACCGGCAAGCCGAAGGGTGAAGCGGGGGCAATGTCAGAGCTGACCCTCACGGTCATGCGGTTGGGTTTCCTCGCCGTACTGTGGCTGTTCGTCATCGTGGCCGTCCAGGTCATCCGCAGCGATCTGTTCGGCACGCGGGTGACCCAGCGCGGTTCGCGCCGCGGCGCCCAGGACCGGCAGCCGCAGCGAGGGGCCGCGGCGCAGGCCGCGCCCGCCGCGCCGCCGCAGCAGCGCCAGCAGTCCGGCGGCCGACGGGCCAAGGGGGGCGGCCGCGGCGCCCCCAGCAAGCTCGTCGTCTCCGAAGGGACCCTGGCCGGCACCACCGTCGCGCTCCAGGGCCAGACCATCTCGCTGGGCCGCGCCCACGACTCCACGATCGTCCTCGACGACGACTACGCCTCCAGCAGGCATGCCAGGATCTACCCGGACCGGGACGGCAAGTGGATCGTCGAGGACCTCGGCTCCACCAACGGCACGTACCTGGACCGGACCCGATTGACCACCCCGACCCCGATCCCGCTCGGCGCGCCGATCCGCATCGGCAAAACCGTCATCGAGCTGCGGAAGTAGTAGGACCATGACGACCGGAGGGTGGGCAGCGTGGCAGCAAAGGGGCTGTTCCCGGAGCCGACGGGCGAGGTGCGCATGAGTCTGTCACTGCGTTTCGCCGCCGGATCGCACAAGGGCATGATCCGGGAGGGCAACGAGGACTCCGGCTACGCCGGTCCCCGGCTGCTCGCCGTCGCCGACGGCATGGGAGGCCAGGCGGCGGGCGAGGTCGCCAGCTCCGAGGTGATCTCCACCCTCGTCACGCTCGACGACGACGTGCCGGGTTCCGACATCCTCACCTCGCTCGGCACCGCCGTGCAGCGCGCCAACGACCAACTGCGCGTCATGGTCGAGGAGGACCCCCAGCTCGAAGGCATGGGCACCACGCTCACCGCCCTGCTGTGGACCGGCCAGCGCCTCGGCCTCGTACACGTCGGCGACTCCCGCGCGTACCTCCTGCGGGACGGCGTCCTCACCCAGATCACCCAGGACCACACCTGGGTGCAGCGCCTCGTCGACGAGGGCCGCATCACCGAGGAAGAGGCCACCACCCACCCGCAGCGCTCCCTGCTGATGCGCGCGCTGGGCAGCGGCGACCACGTCGAGCCGGACCTGTCCATCCGGGAGGTGCGGGCCGGGGACCGCTATCTCATCTGCTCCGACGGACTCTGCGGGGTCGTCAGCCACCAGACGATAGAGGACACCCTCGCCAGCTACCAGGGCCCGCACGAGACCGTGCAGATGCTCATCGAGCTGGCCCTGCGCGGCGGCGGGCCCGACAACATCACCTGCATCGTCGCCGACGTCCTCGACGTCGACAGCGGCGAGGCGCACGCGAGCCAGTTCAACGACACCCCGGTCATCGTGGGCGCGGTCGCCGAGAACCAGCTCCAGATG